>JAZSKO010000081.1:0-2947 GCA_045534875.1 Eubacteriales bacterium
ACACATCACGTTGCCCGTCTCCACGGTGATCGAGGGGATGCCCTTTTCCAGCTCGCACCAGTCGCTCAGAGATGCGTCGTTGTTCTGCTCATAGATCACGCGGTAGCCGTTGCGGTCGGACACGGTCTCGGCAAAGACCTGCGTGCGCGCGGCGTCCTCCTGACCGCAGTTCCAGTAGATCACCTCGCCCTGCGAGTGGATGCAAAGCACGCAGGCAACGTCGGACAGGGATTCGATCAGCCCCACCATCGCCTGCGTTTCGGGCTCGGAGGCGGGAGAAGGCCCCTTGTACTGATAGGAGGCAGGCGAATCCTGCTTGTTGTACTGCGCCCAGAGCGCGTCGTAGTTGCGGTTCAGATCCACGCCGCGCGCGTTTGCCTTCCAATGGGACAGATACAAGCTGAGCGTGGTGTAGTCATGCTTCTCGGTGGCGTAGATATCCCGAATCGTTTGTTGCAGGGAGAGCGGCAGGGACGAAAGCCCCTTTTGCGACAGCATCACCCCGTCGGGGTTGGTCATGGGAACGATGTAAAAGCAACAGGAATCGAACAGGGTGGCATAGGGGATGCCGAGATACGTGCCAACGTCGTAGTAGCGCAGATAGAACTCCATCTGCTTCATCACGAGCTGGGCGGTCATGTACTCACGGGCGTGAATGGCGGCGCTCACCACCACCTGCCGACGCGCGTTGGGGTTTCCCAAAACCGCCGCGTAGATCTCGCGTCCTGCCACCGAGCGACCGATGGAACGGTAGCTCATGCGCTTGGAATAGACCACCGAAAGGGTGTTCAGATCCTCCACCATGTCGTCGTAGGAATATTCCGACGAGGAAATATCCACAATGCCGTCGCTGGGGTGGGACAGCATATCGAGCGCGGCAAGCTGTACCTCGTCGGACGTCCAAAGCTCTGCCGGGGGAGGCGTCGACGGCGTGGTGGCAGGCGGCTCGGTGACGGGGGACGTGGGGATCTCGGTGACGGTGACCGACGGGGGCGTGCCGATCGGCTCGGCGGGAACATAGATGCAGGCGGACAAGAGACAAATCGTCGCCAGCAAAAGACATAGCAGCCTTGAAAATCTCATGAAACGGTTGCTCCTTCTTCGGGGGAGAGCCCGGGCGGGTCTCCCGAGATCGGCTCGTTGAGCCAAATTCCTCTCTATTATACCATATAAGGATCGAAAAATCCATACCCTTTCGTCCTGTTTTGAAAAAAACTTGTGTAAAAAAAGACCTTGGAGGAAAGCCCCCTTCTTAGGAAAGAAGGGGGCGCCCTCCAAACCTCCCTCTACCAAGAACCTCAAACAGAGGCCGGTTCATCAAAGAGAACCTTTTGTAGAATTGCACACATGACCATTGCATTCTGATACGTTTTTCTTATTTCGCGTAAAAACAAAAAAGCCTTCCTCTTGACTTTTTTTCGTTGGGGATGTATAATAAGAGGCAGAAAAACCAATCGTAAAGGAGGATCACACCTATGCAGCTCTATCCGTTCAAGCTGTCCGCCATCATCAAGCAACCGATCTGGGGAGGCACACGCCTGCTTCGGGAATGGGGAAAGACCGCCGAGGGGGAGACCATCGGGGAAAGCTGGGAGCTGGCCGTTCGTCAAAAGGAAAAGAGCGTGATCCAAAACGGTGCATACGCAGGACGCACCTTGGAGGAGGTCCTCCGTGAGGCAGGCGGAAACGCCATCGCCCCCGACTTTTCCGACGAGACCTTTCCGCTTTTGGTCAAGCTCATTGACGCGGGGGATCGGCTGTCGGTACAGGTGCATCCCGACGACGACTACGCCGCGCGCGTGGAGCAGGATCGGGGCAAGACCGAGATGTGGTACATCGTGGAGGCTGACCCGGGCGCGGAATTGATCTTTGGCTTGCAGGAGGGCGTGACGAGCGAGGACTTCGCCAAGGCGGTGCGCGCGGGAGACTGCGAGAGCGTGTTACGGAAATGCCCCGTTGTGGCAGGAGAGACCTACTTTATTCCGTCGGGAATGCCCCATGCCATCGGGCGCGGCATTCTGATCGCGGAGATCCAGCAGAACTGCGACCTGACCTATCGCGTTTACGATTATGACCGCCTGCAAGCCGATGGCTCGAAGCGGGAATTGCACGTGGAGAAGGCCTTGGACGTGGTGCGTCCCTTTACCGAGGAGGAGGTGGACGCCATTCGCTACGCGCGCCGCTCCGACACCTTGGCAAACGGAGAGCTGTTGGCGGATTGTCCCTATTTCCGCGTGGAACGGGTACAAGTCCGCGAGGCGCGTCCCCTGCCCGCCTGCGCCGAGATGCGGCACGTGCTTTGCTTGGAGGGCGCGGGAGAGTTGCTCCACGACGGCGAGCGTTACCCGATCGCAAAGGGAGACAGTTACCTCCTGCCGCCCATGTCCGAGGCGACCCTGACGGGAGACGCCCTTTTGCTGGTGTCGGGAATATAACAATGAACGCAAACAGAACCCAATTCCCCGATCGCACCAAGGAATGTGCGATCGGGGAAAGGAATGCTCCAAAAAGTCGACCGAGATCGAAAGAAAATTTTTCAAAAAAGTATTGACAAACGAAAAAAACTGTGTTATAATAATCGACGTTAATGCGGCATCGCCAAGCGGTAAGGCAACGGACTCTGACTCCGTCATTACCTAGGTTCGAATCCTAGTGCCCCAGCCAAAAAAATAGCCAACCCTTTTTGGGTTGGCTATTTTTTTAGTTAGGGCGTTATTTGGAGTCGAATCATTTTTGCCGCTTAGGCAAAAATGGTCGTCGAAGCAGTCCAAAACGCGCGATAGCGTTTTGGAACTGTGAAGTCTCGAGTAAGGCAATTTTTTCGGTAACGCGCGGAGCGTTCGAAAAAATGTCGACGGAGAGTATCCTAGTGTAAAACAGTAAAATTCAAGCCAACCCTTTTTGGGTTGGCTATTTTTTTAGTTAGGGCGTTATTTGGAGTCGAATC
>JAZSKO010000260.1:0-6796 GCA_045534875.1 Eubacteriales bacterium
AAGGTCTCCCCCTCCCCAAGGTCTTACCCCTCTCCCAATATCCTCACCAACTCACGGAACTCGGAGCGGAGGGGGTGCGCGGAGAGGTCGAGGGAATCGAGCGAGGAGCGGACGGTGGAGAGAGTGATATCGGGGTCGAGATAGGAGCTGGTGTGCAGGAGCATGGCGACCTCGATCACCGAGGCAATGAATTGCTGGTCGGCGGAAAGGGTGTCGGAGTAGGAGGCCGAGCCGATGGAGTAGAGGTTTTCGGTGGACGCGGTGTCTTGGGGTCGCTTGTAGCGAACGGCGAGAGACATCCAATCGGGGGTCTCGGCGGCAGAGGGGGTGATGGTCAGCTCATAGCAAACCGTGACCTGATGGCCGCATCCCACCTCTCCGGCGTCCTTTTTGTCGTTGGTGAAATCCTCGGTGGAGAGGACGCGGTTTTCGTAGCCGATCAGACGCCAAGAGGACACACACGCAGGATCAAAGGTGATCTGCAGCTTCACGTCCTTGGCGACCGTGTAGAGCGTGGAGAGAAGGTTCGTGCCGAAGATGCGCTCGGCCTCGGTCGTTCCGTCGATATAGTAGTAAACGCCGTTGCCGTTGTCGGCCAGAGCCTCCATTTGGGCGTCGCGGTAGTTCCCCGTCCCGAAGCCGAGGACCGACAGATAGATGCCCGCGTCGCGCTTGCCCTCCACAAAGGTCTTCAATTCCTCGGCGGAGGAAATGCCCACGTTCAGATCGCCATCCGAGGCCATGATGATGCGGTTGTTGCCGTTTTCAAGGTAGTAGTCCTGCGCCAGCGAATAGGCCATCTCAAGACCCGCCTGCCCGTTGGTGGAGCCGCTTGCGGTCAAGGATTGAATGGCCTCCAAGATCCGCTCGCCCTGATTGCCGGGACAGCCCGACAGCACCACGCGCTCCTTGCCCGAATAGGTGACGATCGAGACTATGTCGGCGGCGGTGAGCTGGGTGACGAGATAGGAGAAGGACGCTTTGAGCAGGGGGAGCTTGTCGGATGCGCTCATCGAGCCCGAAACGTCGATGAGAAAAACGAGATTGTTTCCACCCTCGGGGGTCGCCTGCTCGGCTTGCAGGGTCAGGCGAAGGAGGTGGGTGTTGGGATTCCAAGGACAGGGAGAGATCGACGAGGTCACGCCGAACAGCTCGCCGTTCCGAGGCGCGTTCGCCTCATAGGAGAAATAGTTGATGAATTCCTCGGTACGGAAGGAGGATCCGTTGGCTTTGAGATAGGTGAGATCGTACTGATTGTTCACCAGCTTGCGGAAATACGAATAGGATGCGGTGTCCACGTCGGCCGAAAAGGTGGAGATCGCCTGCTCGGCGGTGGCAACAAAGGGGTTTTCGCGGAAGGTGGACTCGACGTCCCCGTCCTCCTCGGAGGAAGGGGGAAGCATATCGGGAGAGCCAACGCTCGGACCGACTGCCTCGGGGGCAAGATTGTCGAACATACTGCCGCCCTTGGCGGCGCAGGAGACGAGAGAGAACAGCAAAATCGCGGATAGGATCAGACACAGGATTCGTTTCATGGGAAAGCTCCTTTCAAAATAGGTGTGTCAGCCGTCCAGATCCTCCAAGAGCGAGGCGAAGGCCTCGGTGGGGATATATTCGGCCTCGTAGTCGAACAGGACCGCCGCGCCCACGTTCCCCGAGGACGGGGCAAGGTAGGGCGAGCGAACCTCGCCGTTTCCTTGCAGCACCCAGACCTGCCAGCCGATCGTCTCCCCATCCGAAACGGGGGTGCGGTTGGTGGTCGAAAGCTCGCGCAGAAGCGTTTCTTGCTCGCTCTCGGTGAGCGGACGGCTCATGTAGAGGTCTCCTGTCTCCCTGTTCCGCAGGACGAGCCGAACGTTCCCGTCGAAGAAATCGGTCTTCTCAACGGAGCTGAGCGTAAACGAGGGGCTTTCCGCGCAGGAGGACAGGAGTTGGTCGATGCGTTGAACGTGTGACAGAGAGGTATCGGGGGATTTGACGGGGCGGGTTATGAAATGGAACAACAGGGAAAACAGCCCAACAAAGACCACAAGGCAGGCGGCAACGGCGTAGATGGCGCGCCACGGGAAGGGTCTTTTGACGGGGGAGGATGCGTTGGTCGCGCGCCGCCATGTCATGGCCTCTTGCAGATGCGCGTCGTCGATGCCGCCAATGGCATCCAACAATCGGGCGGCGTGGAGTTGTTTTTCGTCTCGGTTCACAGCAGATCCTCCTTTTCCAAGCGTTCTTTGAGCTGAATACGCACGCGATGAAGCGTCACCTTTGCCCATGCCTCGCTTTTTCCCATCACCGAGGCGATGCGGGAAAGCGGCGTTCCGAAGAAGTACCTCTGCACGAACAGGACGCGCTTTTCCTCGGTCAGCTCGGACAAAAAGGCGTTGATGACCTCACGCAGGCGGCTCTCCTCCATTTCCGCGAAGGGCGTGGGCGAGGAATCGGGGATGCAGTCGGTGAGCTCCTCGGTCAGGTTTTGCAGACCTCCGCGCTTTTCGCGGTGATCGTGACGGAAACGGTCGATCGAGATCCGCCGCGTGATCTTGGAAAGAAACGCGCCGAGATAGGTGGGACGCTCGGTGGGCATGGCGTTCCATGCGTCGAGATAGGTGTCGTTGACGCATTCCTCGGCATCCTCGCGCGAGGAAAGACAGGAAAAGGACAGCGAACGAAGCATCCTGCCGTACTTGCGGTCGGATTCGGAGATCGCGCTCTCCTGCCTCGCCCAATACAGGTCTACGATCTGGTAGTCTTCCATAGCGTTGCTCCTTTCACGGCGACACTTGCCGCCAAGAGCCGTCTCACCTCCTTTGCCCCTTCACCCAATAGGTCGACAGGTCGGAAAAAAGGTTACACGGATTTTCAAAAAAATTCAAAAACAGGACGAGCCCGTCCTCGATACCTCCATTATAGCATACATCCGCCAAAAAGGAAAGGGCTTTTTTTCAATGCCGTTTCGTCAAGACTTTTCGGAAAGGCTCTCCCTCCGGGTGAGAGGGTAATTCCTTCCGAAACGCCCTCTCCGTCGCTTGTCGCAACCCGTTTACGTGAAAAGTTGTGTGGTTGATCGAATAATATTGTATTTTCTCGTTCCCAAAAAATGGAACTCATAGGTTTCCAAAAGTGGGAGAAGATAACAGGCAAAGGGCCTATTTTAAATGGGGGACGTTTGTCGATTTTGCGACGTGATCGCGTCAATTTTTGCCTGTTCGAAATAAAATTGTTACTCATGAAACCGCGAGAGACGGAGCAAATTAGTAACAGCAATTCAACCAGCGTTGCAAGAACGAACACGAAGCAAAAAGAGGAAACGAAAACCATGATAAATAGGAAAAACAGGATTTGGAAGCCCCTGTGGTGTTTTTTGTTGCTGTTTTCGATCGCGCTGACGGGCGTGGGATCGGCGACCGAGGAGCTTCCCGTAACCGAACGAATAAAGGAAGAGAGCGCCATGCGGGATTTTGCCGCCCAACCGGCATACCGAGCAGTCCCCCGGACCGAGCTGCTCGCGTGCTCAGCCCCCACGTGGGAGGCCGAGAGGACGGCATTGGAATCGACCGCCACCACCATCCGCCCCACCTTCTCCCCAGAGGAGCTGGAGGGGATGATGCTTTGCCCGGGAGGAATGCCCTTCGGGGTCAAATTTATGACCGAGGGAGTGACGGTCGTTGGCTTTTGCGACGTGGAGGCCGACGGTGGACGCGTCAATCCCGCGGCCGAGGCAGGACTGAAGCTCCGTGACGTGATCTTGCAGGTCAACGGAGAGCCGCTCACGGGAGCGGCGAAGCTCACCGAACAGATCGAGTCCTGTGACGGCAGAGAACTGCTTCTGTTGTGCCGACGCAAGCAGGAGCAGGTGGAGCTACGGCTCACACCCGTTTATTGTCCGGCCGAGGCGCGCTACAAAACAGGCATCTGGGTGCGTGACAGCGGAGCAGGCATCGGAACTGTCACCTTCGTCCTACCCGATACGGGCGCGTTCGCGGGGCTGGGTCACGGCATCTGCGACGCCGACACGGGTGAGCTGATCGCCATGCAGAGAGGAAGCGTGTCGGATGTCACCATTCGCTCGGTGGTCAAGGGAGAGGCAGGCGCGCCGGGCGAACTCAAGGGCTATTTCAACCCGGGAAAGACAGGCTCACTGTTGGGAAATTCGACCTGCGGCGTGTGGGGTGTGTTTTCCAAGGTACCGAGCGACGTGGGCGAGGCGATCCCGATCGCGCTCCGCTCGGAGATCACCGACGGGGAGGCCTATATCCTCTCCACCCTCGACAGCAACCGCGTGGAGCGCTATGACGTGCAGATCTGCAACATCAACAAGGACGCGAAGGGCTCAAAGTGCTTCACGGTGAAGGTGACCGACCCCGACCTCTTGGCCGCGTCGGGTGGGATCGTGCAGGGGATGAGCGGCTCGCCCATCATCCAAAACGGCAAGCTCGTGGGAGCGGTGACGCACGTTCTCGTCGGCGACCCGACCACAGGCTACGGTATCTTCATTGAAAATATGCTCACGGCGGTCAACCTCCCCGTGGCAAGGGTGTCGTGAGAGAAAATGAAAAATGAAGAATGAATGTAGATTTTCGCCAAAGCGAAAATCCACCAAAATTCTTCATTCTTCACTATTCATCATTCATTATTCATTAAAACAAAAAAGGCAATATCCCACCAAAGCGGTTGGATATTGCCTTTTGTTATGTATTAATCTTCTGTATTGTAGTATTCGGCATATATGTAGAAATCGCCAGCTGGCATCGTAAATGTGTACGTCATCTCATAAGACACTATGGAATCGTTTGTACGCCATCCTAAAAACGCGTGTTTTTCCATTTCAGTCGCAGTTAGTGTTACCGTCGTGCCGGGAAGAATTTTTGCATCCGTCTGCACGGGGGATATATACATTTCCGGATTTTCCAGATCGGTACGGTTCCAACCGTAATTATAAATGCGTATGCCAGTAACCGTCAATCTGTAATATATATACCTTGCCTCTATCTCAACATTTTCCTTACCCATGGTGAAAGTATATTCAAGGGTAGGCTCGACGCAGGTGTCATTGATAAACCAGCCGACAAAATTGTATCCTTCATTTACAGTTGCTGTGAGGGTAACACTTTTGCCTGCGGATACATTTTCGGTTGACATTCTTGTATACGTTCCTGCATCAAATGCTCCGTCTGCTTTCCAAGATGCATTATAGGAGATACCGATGGTGCTTACCGTATAACTGCTGAAAACGGCGATTATTTCAACATTGCTCCGCTCCATTGTGTAGGAAAAGGCAGGCGTTTTCGATATACAAACATCATCAATGTACCATCCCTCAAAATTATAGCCCGGATTGACGGTTGCCGTGAGTGCTACGGTGTCACCGGTTGCGATTTTTTTGTTATACAGGCTTGTATAGGTTCCTGCAACATTGGCAACATTGTTCTTGGACGAGGTGTTTACCGTGTAGGAGCTGTATCTTGCTTCCACGGTTTTATTGCTATCGGTCATTTCATAGGTGTATGAGAGAGAGTTGCTTACGCACCTATTGTCAATGAACCATCCCTCAAAATTATAGCCTTCATTTACCGTTGCCGTGAGCGCAACCTTTGTGTTGGGAATCACTTTTTTATTGGATATGGATGTATAGGTGCCGGCCGCGCCGTTGTCATCCGTCCATGAGGTTACGGTAAGGGAATAGAATGCGTATCTTGCCTCAATGTTAACGTTATGAGAAGATACGATGTATTCGCATTCAAGATCATCCGAAACGCATTCGTCTTCGATATACCATCCCTCAAACTGATAGCCCTCGTTCACGGTTGCGGTCAGATGGATGGTGGTTCCTTGCGCGTATTCTTTGCGGTCAATGATGGTGTATGCTCCTGCGAGTCCGTAATTATCCGTCGAGGAATAGGTCGATATCCATGCGGATGCCGTTCCTTCGGGGACTGGAAAATAGACATGGTTGATGGTCGGTCCGTATTCGTAGAGGTTTTTCCATTCGGAATCGCCCTCGTCTACATATTTCCACTGGATCCAGCCATCCTTCTCGCGAAATTCGGCTGTTCTGCCGTCTTCACCTGCTTCCCCCTCTACACCCGGGATTCCTTGTGCGCCTTTTTCGCCGGGGTCGCCTTTGTCTCCTTTTATTCCGGATGCGTTCACCTCTGTATTGCTGTCGCCGATCCACCAATTTCCATCTGCGCCTATATGGGGAGTCAATCCGTCCTCACCTTTTTCGCCCTGAGGTCCGGGCGCTCCTGTTTGTGTGCCGCTTGTCATTCCGGGGTTTACGCACGCCGCCAAGGAAAGAACAAGCACTGCGCAAAGCAGGAAGAAGATAAACCGTAGCATTTTCATTTTTCAAGTTCTCCTTAAAAGTGATGATTTAAATAGACGTGGTCTATTTATAGCCCATATTGTATCATATATAGCCCGTTTTGTCAAGAGGTTTGGGCTATAATTAGACTAAATAATTTTTCAGGAGGACAAAATGAACACATATACAGCGGTCAGGAACCGAATTCTTCAGCTTTTAGAGGAAAAGAAAATGTCCATCCACAAGCTGGCGATGGAGTCGGCGGTCGCGCCCTCGTCTATCAAAAACATTCTTTACGGAAAAAGTCAAAATCCCGGAATCGTAACCTTGAAGCTACTCTGTGATGGCTTTGGTGTCTCCCTGATCGAGTTTTTTGACACAGAGGAATTTCGGAATTTGGAGCAGGAAATTCAATAAGTCAAAGTCGGAGGCCAAGCGGTCTTAGGAAGACAAAAGCTCCTGACAACTCCTTGGCTCACAGAACGACATGGCTAC
>JAZSKO010000151.1:0-8720 GCA_045534875.1 Eubacteriales bacterium
AACGACATGGCTACGATCCGACTTCCGCAGGGCGTTCGTTACCACGCAGAACCTGGACAGGCTCCTGGCCCCCGCTCCAAACATGGGGCTGAGAACCCAGCCGAACACGGGGATCCACACCCCCGCCGCCAAGGGAATCCCCACGACGTTGTAGAAAAATGCCCAAAACAGGTTTTGCCGTATGGTTTTCAGAGTGGCTCGGCTGAGTCGGATCGCCGCCGACACATCGGTCAGGTGGCTGTTTACCAGAACCACGTCTGCCGCGTCGATGGCAACGTCCGTCCCTGCCCCGATCGCGATCCCGACGTCGGCTCTCACAAGCGAGGGGGCATCGTTGATGCCGTCGCCCACCATGATCACGCCGCCTCTCTCCTGCAAGGCGCGAATGGCCGCCTCCTTGCCGTCAGGCAACACGTCTGCGATCACCTCGTCAACGCCCGCCAATGCGCCGACCGCCTCTGCCGTTCGCGCATTGTCTCCCGTGAGCATCACCACGCATAGTCCCATGTCCTTCATCTCTTGAATGGCGCGTGGGCTATCCTCCTTGATCGTATCCGCCACTGCGATCACTCCCAAGAATCTTTTGTCGCAGGCGAAATACAGGGGGGTTTTGCCCTCCTTGGACAAGGACTGACACCGCTCCTTAACGGTCTTGTCGATGGAAATACCGTTGGCCTCCATCAGGGCTTGGTTTCCGCCCAAAAGCGTCCTTCCCTGCCAATCGCCGATCAGTCCTTTTCCGACAAGGCTCTCGAAGCCCGTCACGTCGGGGATCTCCACGCCCCGTCTCTCTCCCTCTCGCAAAATGGCTTTTGCCAAGGGATGCTCGCTTTTTCTCTCCAAGGCGCAGGCAAGACGGATCAGGTCGTCCTCCCCGACCTCATTTGTGGGGAGCAGTTCGGTGACGGTGGGCTCTCCCGTTGTGACGGTTCCCGTCTTATCCAGCACCACCGTTTTGGCTCTGCCCGCCACCTCCAAGGCCTCTGCCGTTTTGAAAAGGATGCCGTTTTTCGCTCCCATTCCGTTTCCGACCATGATCGCCACCGGCGTGGCCAGCCCCAAGGCGCAGGGACAACTGATGACCAGCACCGAGATGGCTCTTGCCAGAGCAAAGCCGACCGACTCCTTGGCGAGCAACCAAACAGCAAGCGTGAGCAACGCGATCCCGAGAACGACGGGAACGAAGATGCCCGACACCCGATCCGCCAGCTTTGCGATGGGGGCTTTGGTTGCCGCCGCGTCGCTCACCATGCGAATGATCTTGGAAAGGGTGGTGTCCTCCCCCACGCGCTCTGCCCGACATTTTAGATATCCCGACGCGTTGACCGTTGCCGCCGAGACCGTGTCCCCTGCTGTTTTATCAACGGGCAGGCTTTCTCCCGTGAGCGCCGCCTCGTTGACCGCGCTCTCTCCCTCCAAGACCACACCGTCCACGGGAATGCGGTCACCGGGACGAACGAGGAAGATATCTCCCCGTCTGACCTCTGCCACCGGGATCGTGATCTCTTTTTCGTCACGGATCACGGTCGCGGTCTCGGGGGCTAATTTCATAAGGGAACGCAAGGCGTCGGTTGTCCTTCCCTTCGCCTTTGCCTCCAAGAATTTTCCAAGCGTAATCAACGCCAAGATCATGGCCGCCGACTCAAAGTAGAGCTCGTGGAGCATCCTGTGTGCCTCTGCCATGTTTCCCTCTGCCATCGCCGCGCTCATAAAGAACAGCACGACCACGCTATACAGAAAGGAGATGCCCGAGCCCAAGGAGACGAGTGTGTCCATATTGGGGGCAAGATGCCACACGCCCTTCCATCCGTTTACAAAGAAGCGTTGGTTGATCAGAAGAACGATGCCCGACAGAAGCATCTGGCAAAGCCCCTGCGCCATGGGGTTGTCGGCAAGCGCCCTTGGCAGTGGGAAATTCCACATGGTATGCCCCATGGAAAGATACATCAGCGCGAGCAGAAAGCCGACCGAGACAAGGAACCGGCGAAGAAGCTTGGGGGATTCGGTGTCCTTCCAATCCTCCTCGGTCTCTGTTTTGGCACTCTGCGTGCGATCGCCCTTCGGGGCGGCCCCATAGCCCGCCGCCTGTACGGCCTTCACGATGGCCTCGGTGGAGGCTTCCCCCTCGACCGTCATGGAATTGGTGAGTAAGCTCACCGCGCAGGACGTCACGCCCGGCACGCCCATCACCGCCTTTTCCACTCTTGCCGAGCAGGCGGCACAGCTCATACCTGTCACAGAAAACGGTTTCATCTATCTTCTCCTTTCCTCTAACCCTTCGTTTCGATTTTTTCGCTTGTGTTGTCCGTCTCATCCGAAAAACGAAAAAGCCGCAGGCACACCCACGGCTTTTTGTTTTTTATCATTCGGAGGCTTCGGTTCTATCCCGTTTGGTGTAGTAGTAATACTTTGCACCCTTGTAGCCCTTGTAGCCGTAATATCCACCCAAATATTCCTTTTCCACGTCGGTGAGGACATAGCCAAGAACCTTTGCCTGCTTCTCCTCCAGCATGGCCGATGCATCGAAGACCATGCGCGCATCGCTTCTTCCCGAACGCAAAACGAACAGGTATCCCGACATCAGCTTGGAAATGGCCACGGCATCCGAAACCTCTCCAACGGGAGGCAGGTCGACCAGGATGTAGTCGTAGGTTTGCTTCCACTCCTCCATCAGAGTCTGCATTTTGGGAGAAGTGAGCAGCTCCACGGGATTGGGGGGGATCACGCCTGCGGTCAGAACCGTCAGTGCGCCGTCCTCCATGACGTTGAATGCATCGCCTGTATCCTGTCCTGCCAGCAGATTACTCAATCCCACTTTGTTTTCCAAGCGGAAGATCTGATGTTGCATAGGACAACGCATATCAGCATCCACAAGCAGAACCTTTTTGCCGATTCTCTGCGACAGAGAGACGGCCAGATTTGCCATAATAAAGCTCTTTCCCGATGCCGCCAGCGCAGAAACCACGCCAACGGTGCATCCCTTCTCCTCCGAGGAACAGAAGGTGACATTGGTGGCAAGGTGTCGGAAGGACTCCGAAATGCCGGAAGGAACCGATTCTGCCGTGAGCAATCTTTCGTCTACGCCATCCCGCTCGTTGCTCTTCTTTTGCTTACCGCAACGCTTTTTCTTCTTTCCGTCCCCTTTGGTAATCTCCCAGTGAGGGATCACGCCAAAGATGGTTATATTGGGTAGCTTTTCCAACAGATCGAGCTTGCTGTACACCGTTTGATCCAACCACGCCAAAACGAAGAACACCACATAGACCAGAACAAAGGTAAGAGCGAACGCCAAAAGCGGATTTTTCACCAGCGAGATCGCGTTATCGGCCGCATCATCCTGCACACTGTAATCGGTGATCTTCACCATCAAGGATTCCTTGTCAAAGGAGATGGGCTCATCTTGATTCTTATTTTGGTTGTTATAAAAATCGCAGTATGCCGGAAGCACGCGCTCCACGGTTTTGGACAGACGATAATTCAGCGAAGGATCCGGTCCTGCCACCGAAACGGTGATCATGGCGGCTTGGCTCTTTGCCGTGATCATCTTTCTCAATCCGTCAACGGTAAGAGTAGCCCGCTCGGCCTCGGTCAGCTCAGCCTCCTGCAAAACGCTTTCCAGAACGCGTTGCGTCATCATCAACTCGGCGCAATACGCCGCCATGGATGCGGCTCCCGAGGTTTGACTATCGGTATATAGGAAGGTCTCCTCCGAAACGTTGGACACGTAGTATTGCGTTTGCGAGGAATAAATAGGCGTATAGAGAGAGCCGTAGATCACGCCCGTTGCCACCGCCACCACAAGTGCGATCACAACGATCACGATCCAGTTCTTCCTCAAAATTCTCCATAAAAGCGAAACCGAGAAGCTCCGTTCCTGATTTGTTTCCATTTCGTGTTTCCTTTCTTTTTCTGTCCTTTTTCTTGCGCTCCGAGTGTCTATGTTCGCGCTAAAAGAAATCAATCATTATTATTATAACATAAGGAATTCGGTTTGTCAACCTTCTTTTTCTATTTTTCGACCGTTGCTTTCTTTTTTTAGTGTCATTTGCGAAAGAAGGATCGCCGACAGGAGCACGATACATCCGAAAACGCCGTAAAGATTCATGGATGCCTCGACCTGTCTCTCGGGGTTCTTGACGACGGCGTTCCAAAGAAGACCGCCCACGGCACTGAATACCGATTCGGTGGAGAGCAGGATCGCGGCTCTCGTTGGGTTTGGCTCTAAGCGCTGTCCGATGGCCTGTCCCGTGTATCCCACGCCGGTCGACAGCAATCCGCAAAAGAGGATGGCTCCGATCCCCTGCCCCATCGCCGCAAACGAGAACGAACTTTTGGCAAGTGCAAGGATCAGATTCAGCGCGCCGCAGACGAAAAACTGTCCCGACGAAAAGCGCAGGACCGCGATGGAATCGGCAAACAGGTCGATCACCAGAATATGCGCCGCCCAAAAAACAGCTCCCAAAAGGAGCAACAGCTCTCCCTTTCCAAAGGAGAAGCCGGTAGTCCCGTCGTAGCAAAGCAAGTACAGACCGATAGGTGCGAGCGCGGCGCCGACCCATGTCAGAATTCCTGCCCTCTTTCGTAAAAACAGCATGGCGAGCAGAGGGGTGAGCACCGTATAAAGCCCCGTGATAAAGCCCGCCTTCCCGGGGGAGGCGGTCAAATCAATACCCATCTGCTGTAACAGCGACGCCAAAAACAGGATCACCCCTCCGCAGAGAGCGGCAAGCGCGGTTTTCCGTTTTGCCGTCTTGTCGGCACAGGGCTTTTCAAACAAAAGGAATACCGGCACTAAGGCAACCGCGCCCAACAGAAAGCGCGGGCCGTTGAAGGTGAAGGCGTCCATGTGTCGCCCTCCCATGACCTGCGCCACGAACGCCATGCCCCAGATCAACGCCGTTCCCAACAAGACAACCGTTGCGAGCAGCCGCTTGTTTCGGTCGGCTCTCATGATTCGTCTCCCTTCGAGAATTGCAGAATGGCTTGGTAGTATTCCTGCGCCACGGCGTGATTTTCGGCCTTCGACATATGCCCGACAACAGGGCTGACGGTCAGGAGCAGAATGGTATCCTCCGGCAGACACCGCATGGCATCATAGTAGGCGTAGAGGGGGGTATCCTTCAACGGAGTTGCCTGCATCACCCAGTTGGACGCGGGGTCCTCCCGATAAAGCAAGCTCTCATAAACGTACGGGCTCACCAGCCAGATCGCGCATTCGCCCGTCATGATGTAGCTTTGCACGGACTTAAAATTCTCGCCCGCAGGTCCATTTGCCCCTCTTGCCAAGGCCTTTCCCGTTTCATCCACCTTATATTCGCCCGTGGCCTCATCGTAGAAGGTATAGAGCTCGGTGAGCTGTTCCTCGGTGAAGACCGAAAATTGCAAGAGATTCGCCACCTTATCGCCGTTTCCGTCATAATCCTTCGGACACGCGGCACCCATGATCTGCTTGATGTTTTGCATCTCCTGCTCGGACATGGCGTAGTTGCCCGCATAGACCACCGTGATGTCGGCAGGTTTCTCCTTGGAGCATTGAACCAAGCTGACCACCAGCATAAAGATCACGAACAAAGCACCGATGATGACCCACTTATAGTGATACCAGATATTATCCAACCACAACAGCCACTTCGGTCTCGCGGTGATTTCCGGCGCTTCCCTTTTTTCTTCCCTTTCTTCCATGCTTTCTTTTCCTCGTTTCTTTGATTCCGACGCGAAAACGCGGAGTCGGCAACGCATCCTTCTTCGGCGGCGCTGTCGGTTCCGCGTTCTCACTCTCCCCCGATATCAGGTTCTGGAAACCTCCAACACCTTGATGTGGATGGTTCCGGCGGGAGTTTCAATATCCTTTTCCTGTCCCTGACGCATATCCATCAGAGCGGCTCCGATGGGCGACTGATCCGAGATCTTTCCCTCGGCAGGATCGGCCTCGTTCGAGCCGACCAGCGAATAGGTGACCTCCATCCCGAGGCCTCCGTGAAGGATCTTGACGGTAGAGCCAAGGCTGACAACGCTGGTGTCGATGTCGCTCTCGTCCATGATCTCGGCGTTTTCCAGCAGCTCCTCCAGCTCCTTGATGCGCGCCTCGTTCTTGGCTTGCTCGTTTCTTGCCTCGTCGTACTCGGCGTTCTCGGAAAGGTCTCCGAAGGAGCGCGCGACGGCGATATCGTTCTTGATCTTCTCGCGCTTCTCTACTCTGAGGTATTGCAGCTCATCCACCAATTGCTGGTAGCCTTGTTGTGTATACGTGATCTTCTTTCCCTTGGACATGATTGTGTTCCTCCTGTTTTATCGCTTTCTAATGATTTTCTTGTTTGGTTTTCAGGCCGCGTCGCGCGCGTCTCTGAGCATGGCAACAGCGGTTTTGAGCTGTGCGTCGATATCCTGCGGCAGGCTCTGCGTGGCGTAC
Source organism: Eubacteriales bacterium (assembly GCA_045534875.1). Lineage (GTDB taxonomy): Bacteria > Bacillota > Clostridia > Oscillospirales > CAG-272 > UMGS1865. The sequence goes on from JAZSKO010000151.1 coordinate 6,410, forward strand.
TTCTTGGCCTCCTCACTCAGCTCCACTCCCACGTCGGGGGTGATACCCGATCCGTGATAGGAAATGCCGCAATGGGTGACGTAGGCGTGCGTGGTGAGCTTGACGTAGCCAACCGTATCTCCCAGCGCGACGCGTCGGGTGGTTTGCAGGATACCTTTTCCGAAGGTGGTCTTTCCAACTGTCTTAGCAAGACCGTAGTCCCGCATGGAGGCGGTGAAGACCTCGGCGGCCGAGGCGGTGTTCTCGTTGCAGAGGATCACCATGGAGAGGTCGGCGTACATCCCGATCTCCTCCTTCGCCACACTGCATTTCTCGTAGCTTCCGTTGAGGCTCGTGGGCTCGACGCGATAGGAGACCGCCACAGCACCGGTTCGGTCGATGGCGCTCAATACAAGGTCGCCCTCCTGCAAAAAATAGGAGAGGATCGCCTTGATGGATTGCAGGTCGCCTCCCGGATTATCCCGCAGGTCAAAGACGAATTCGGTCGCCCCCTGCGCCAAAAGGCTGTTGACGGCGGTCTTGAACTGCTCGGGGGTGTTGAGAACGAACTCCGCGATCCGCACGATGCCGATCTTGGGATCAAGCTCCGAGACCTCCCACAAGACCGAACGGTTTTGGTAGATCACGCGGATCACCGTTACCTCCAAGGATTCATAGCCTCCCTCGGACAAGGGACGCAATACGCGAAGCGAAAGCTCGCTTCCCTCCTCGCCTCGGATGGCGCTTGATGCCGCATCGTAGCCAAGCTCGTTGATGGTTTTATAGGCTCCGTCCACGCAAATGGCGTAGACCATGTCGCCCAGAGCAAGTCCCCTTGCCTCTGCCGTAGAGCCCTCCAAAAATTCGGTAATGCAGAACACCTGGTATTCGGTGTCCTCCACCGTTAGAATCTCGTTTCGCACGCGCACGCCGATGCCGCAGGATTCTCCCGCGTTTTGCGTGGTGTGCTTTTCGTATTCCTCTGCGGTATAGTAGCGCGCGTACGGATCCCCGATCGCGCTGACGTACGCCTTGCAGGCGGCCTCCAGCATTGCCTTGGAGTCCATGCTGTCGGCATAGTAGGAATACTGCTGAATGAACCGATCGAGAAGCGAAATTCCTCCGCTCTCGGTCATGTCTTGCAAATTCTGTATGGTCTGTTGCTGTGCCGCAAGCTGTGCGGTGTACTGCTTCCGCTTCGCCGCCGCTGTGAGGGTGTAGGTCAGAAGGCTTGTGGCGATCATCGAAAGACTCACCAAAAGCAAAAGCAATCGCCACGTGAGGCGAAGGCCCTTCTGCTTCGGGGGCGCTTGCGTGGTTGCTTCCTCATCCAACGGAGTCAATTCCGGTTTTTCCTGCTCCATGGGGGATTCCTTTCCGTTTGCTCGTTTGGTTCTGATTAGTATATGGTTCTTTTTTCCGTCTCATGCATCACGGACAAAAACAGGACAGAAGCGAAATGAACGGTCGAGCCGCGCATTTCGCTTTCTGTCGGTTGTTCTCTCTTAGAACTTCATGGGCTTGGAGTTGAGGTACTTCTTCACCATCAACGCCACCTTAAAGGTGATGGCATGCTCGAATTCGCGCAGATCCAGTCCCGTGAGCTTGCGGATCTTTTCCAGACGGTAAACCAATGTATTGCGGTGAACGAAGAGCTTACGCGAGGTCTCGGACACGTTGAGGTTGTTCTCGAAGAAGCACTGAATGGTGAGGAGTGTCTCACGGTCGAGCGATTCGAGACTTCCTCTCTTGAAGACCTCCTGCAAGAACATTTCACACAGGGTGGTGGGAAGCTGATAGATCAGACGTCCGATACCGAGATTTTCATAGCTGATGATGCTCTTTTCGGTCTCAAACACCTTGCCGACCTCCAAGGCGACCTGCGCCTCCTTGTAGGCTCTTGCCAGATCCTTGATGTTTTCCACAACGGTGGAGATACCGATGGCCACCTTGGTATAGAACTCTGCCGAAAGAGTGTCGGCGATGTTGGTGGCGATCTTTTCCACGTCCTTGGTCTCGATGCCCGGCTTGATGTCCTTGACCAGCACGATGTCGTGCTCGCCTACGCTGATGACGTAGTCCTTGGTCTTATCCGCGCACATATTTTGCAGCATCTCGAAGAGCATCATGTCGGTCTTTCCGTAGAACTTGATCAAAAAGACGATGCGCGATTCCTCGGTGTTGAAATGCAGCTCCTTGGACTTGATATAGATATCACTGGGGAGAATGTTGTCGAGGATGATATTCTTGATAAACGAGCCCTTGTCATACTTTTCATCGTACAGGTTCTTGATGTTCCCGAGCGAGATGGTGAGCAGATTGGACATTTTCT
>JAZSKO010000155.1:0-6046 GCA_045534875.1 Eubacteriales bacterium
ACTCTACCAGCTGAGCTATACCCCTGTGCGGACAATGTCCGTAACAATCGCTATTATACCATATCCTCGCCGAAATTGCAATACCTTTTTTCATTTTTTTTGCTTTCTTTTTCTCTTTTTTTGAATTTTCAAGCCTCTCGCTGTTTTTTTCACGTCTTTCTCTTGACGTCTCGTTGGGGTTGTGCTATAATTTTAAGGTAAGATTTATTTGAAAGGTCGTTGGTTATGAAGCTGATCGAGATTGTCAAGCGCGAGACCCTCTCTCTTTCCTTTGAGGTCTTTCCTCCCAAAACCGATACCGCATTCGAGAGCGTGAAGTCTGCCGTTGAGCAGATCGCCGCGCTTCGTCCCGCCTTCATGAGCGTCACCTACGGGGCAGGGGGCGGCACAAGCCAATATACGTTGGATATCGCCAAGGATATCAAGGAGCGCTACGGTGTTCCCACCTTGGCGCATCTCACCTGCGTTTCCTCCACTCGCGAGACGGTTCATCAGAAGATCGAGGCCATCCGAAAAGCAGGGATCGAGAATGTTATGGCTCTGCGCGGAGATATCCCCGCCGACCGTATGGGCGAGGATCGCTCGACTTGGGCGTATCGCTACGCGGTCGATCTCATCCGCGAATTGCGCGAGTGCGGTGCCGATTTTTGCATAGGTGCGGCCTGCTATCCCGAGATCCATCCCGAAAGTGCCAACCAGAAGGAGGACATCCGCCGCTTGAAGGAAAAGGTGGATGCAGGGGTGGATTTTCTCACCACGCAAATGTTTTTCGACAACCACCTGCTCTATAATTTCCTCTATAGGATCCGCGAGGCAGGCATCACCGTACCCGTGGTGGCAGGCATCATGCCCATCACGAACGCCAATCAGGTCGAGCGCGCTATGAAGCTCTCGGGCTCCTTTATGCCGCAACGCTTCAAGGCTCTGGTGGACAAGTTTGGTTCAGACCCTGCCGCCATGAAGCAGGCAGGCATCGCCTACGCCACCGACCAGATCATCGACCTGTTCGCCAACAACATCACCAACGTCCACGTTTATTCCATGAACAAGCCCGATGTTGCCGAGCAGATCCTCGGCAATCTCTCGGATATGATCGGTAAATGACGCAGTCCTCGGTTTTTCTGCACACCTATGAGCCGCCACCCATGTCGCGTCGGGAGATCCTTCGCTACATGGGGGAAAGATCGCCCTCGGACGAGGTGCTGGCTCTGTTGGAATCCTGCATAGAGGAGGTCGGGGACGCCCTGACCTATCGCGTGTGCGGATGCGTCTATCCCCTCACATGGGAGACGGACGGAATGGATCTCGGCTTTGCCCACGTGACGAGTCGGGATCTCGCCAAGACCCTGACGGGCTGTGACCGTATTTTGGTGTTCGCCGCCACGGTGGGGCTGGGGATCGACCGTCTCATTTCTCGCTACAACCGTCTCTCGCCCGTCCGCGCGCTCTGTATGCAAGCGATCGGAAGCGAGCGAGTGGAGGCGCTTTGCAACGCCTTTTGTCACGATATCACCACCCAAGCCAAGGAGACGGGTGACCGCGTCGGAAAGCGGTTCAGCCCCGGCTACGGAGATCTTCCCCTCACCCTGCAAAGGGAGATCTTCGATGCCTTGGGATGCGCCAAGCACTTGGGTATTACCTTGCAGGATAGCCTGTTGATGATCCCCACCAAGTCGGTAACGGCGATCATGGGGATCGGAAAGGAGCAAGCATGACAGTAACCGAATGGATGCAGGATCATGTTTTGATCTTGGACGGAGGCATGGGGACGCTGTTGCAGGCGTCGGGAATGCAGCCGGGGGAAGCCCCCGAGCGGCGCAATCTCACCCATCCCGAGGATATTCAAGCCATCCACCGCGCCTACTACGATGCGGGCAGCCATGTTGTCAGCACCAACACCTTTGGCGCGAACCGGTTTCACTTTTCGCGCGAGGAACTGGAGCGCGTGATCGCGGCGGCGTTTGCAAACGCGCGCGCCGCAAGGCAGACCTCCAAGGGGACGCAGGAGAAATTCATCGCCTTGGACATCGGCCCTACGGGAAAATTGCTCCGCCCCTACGGAGACTTGGACTTCGACGACGCCGTGGAGGCATTTGCCGAGGTGGTGCGCCTTGGCGTGCAAAACGGGGCAGACCTGATCCTGATCGAGACCATGAACGATTCCTATGAGACCAAGGCGGCACTCTTGGCGGCGAAGGAGAATTCCTCGCTCCCCGTCTTCGTCTCCAATGCCTACGGCGAGGATGGCAAGCTCATGACGGGAGCTACCCCTGATGCGATGGTCGCCCTGCTCGAGGGCATGGGCGCGGACGCCATCGGCGCGAACTGCTCACTGGGGCCGAAACAGCTTTTGCCCGTCATCGAGGCGCTCACCCGATTCGCCTCGATCCCTGTCTTCTTCAAGCCGAACGCAGGTCTTCCCAGAAGCCAAAACGGCGAGACGGTCTTCGACATTACCGATGAGGAATTTGCCGATGCCGTTGCCGAGACCGTCGAGCTTGGGGTACGCGCGGTCGGTGGTTGCTGTGGCACGACGCCGCGCTATATCGAACAGCTCGCCAAGCGCGTACAGGGAAAAACGCCGATGCCGCTTGTCCCGAAGCGACGCACCGTGGTGTCGTCCTATACCCACGCAGTCACCTTCGGAGAGGACCCCCTCCTCATTGGTGAGCGCATCAACCCAACCGGTAAAAAACGCTTTAAGCAAGCCCTGACCGAGGGCGACCTTGACTATATCCTGCGCGAGGGACTTCGTCAGCAGGAGAAGGGCGCGCAGATTCTGGATGTGAACGTCGGGCTTCCCGGCATTTGCGAGGAGGAGATGCTGCGTCGCGTGTCCTTTGAGCTGCAAGCTATCCTCGACCTCCCCTTGCAGATCGATACCGCCGATCCCGTGGCGATGGAGGCATCCCTCCGCCGCTATAACGGAAAGGCGATGATCAATTCGGTCAACGGAAAAGAGGAGAGCCTGCAAGCGGTCCTTCCGCTCGTCAAGAAATACGGAGGCGTGGTGGTTGCTCTGACCTTGGACGAGAGCGGCATCCCCAAGACCGCCGACGGACGGGTGGAGATCGCCAAACGGATCCTTCGCGCGGCCGAGGCATACGGCATCCGACGAGAGGATATCGTGTTCGATCCCTTGGCGATGGCGGTCAGCGCCGATCCCATGGCGGCGGCCGAGACGCTTCGCGCCGTGTACCGCATCCGCCATGAGCTGGGATGCCACACCTCGCTCGGCGTTTCCAACGTCTCCTTCGGGCTTCCCGACCGAGACGCGATCAACAGTACCTTCTTTGCCGAGGCTCTGGCGAGCGGTCTTTCCGCCGCCATCATGAATCCCGATTCCGACCGCATGATGCAGACCTACCACGTGCATCGCATCCTTCACGGCTTGGATGAGAATTGCAAGGACTATCTCTCCTTTGCCGAGACCCACGCGCCGATCACGGTCGCAAAGACCGTCGAAGCGGCCACCTCCACCCCCACAGGGGAAGGGGAGATGACCCTCCAACGCGCCATCGAAAAGGGGCTTGGACAGCAGGCCGAGCAGATCACACGGACGCTGTGCGCTACGCAAGAGCCGCTTTCGGTGGTGCAAAACGAGATCATCCCTGCCCTCGATCGGGTGGGACGGCGGTTCGAGGAAAAAACACTGTATCTGCCCCAGCTTCTCATGAGCGCGGAGGCGGCGAAATGCGCCTTCGGTGTTATCAAGGCCTCTGTGCAGGCAACTGCCACCGCGTCGAGCGGCGCGAAGATGCCGATCGTCTTGGCAACCGTGAAGGGAGACGTGCATGATATCGGAAAGAACATCGTGCGTCTGTTGCTCGAAAACTACGGTTTTGCCGTGACCGATCTTGGAAAGGACGTGCCTCCCGCGCGCGTCTTGGAGGAGGTTTTGCGCCTGCAAGCCCCCATGGCGGGGTTGAGCGCGCTCATGACCACCACCGTGCCGGCTATGGAGGAAACGGTGAGACTTTTGCACGAGAACGCCCCCTTCTGTCGGGTGGCAGTCGGCGGGGCAGTGCTCACGGCTGAGTATGCCGCCGCCATCGGAGCCGACCGCTATTGCAAGGACGCTATGGGAGCGGTGCGGTATGCCGAGGAGCTGCAAGCCGCCTTGTAAATGAAAAATCAATGATAACGAAGTGTTATCGAAAGGAGAATTCAATATGTCATACAGTAAAGTTTTAACCGTGCAGGATATTTCCTGCGTCGGGCAGTGCTCCCTCACGGTTGCCTTGCCCATTCTCTCTGCCTGCGGCATGGAGACCTGCATTCTGCCCTCTGCCGTGCTTTCCACCCATACGGCCGGATTCCAAGGCTTCACCTTTCGGGATCTGACCGACGATATCCCCCCCATCGTCTCGCATTGGCAAAAGGAGGGCATCCTCTTTGACGCCATCTACACGGGATACCTCGGAAGCACCAAGCAGGTGGCCTACGTAAAGGACATTTTGGACAACATGGGAAATAAGACCTGCCGACGGGTCGTTGACCCTGCCATGGCAGACAACGGACGCCTCTATCCTGCCTTCGACGAGACTTACGTGGAGGCCATGCGCGGTCTCTGCGCCTCGGCGGATATCCTCCTGCCCAACATCACCGAGGCCTGCTTCCTGACGGGGATCGCCTATCGGGAGAGCTACGACGAGAGCTATATTCGGGAATTGATGAAGGCTGTGCGCGATCTGGGAGTGGGAACCGTGGTGCTCACGGGCGTTGGCTTCTCGGAGGGAAGGACCGGCGTGGCTGTTTTGGAGGGAGACGGCAGTGTCTTCCGCTACTATGAGCATGAGAAGATCGCCAAGGGCTGTCACGGAACGGGTGACGTGTATGCGTCTGCCTTCGTGGGAGCGCTTCTGAACGGAAAGGACGTGCTTGCCGCCGCCGAGATCGCCGCCGATTACACGGTGCAGTGCATTCGAAACACGCAAAGCGATCCGAGCCATTGGTACGGCGTCAAGTTTGAAACGGCCTTGCGGTATCTGATGGAGCGTCTTGACGTACAGTAAGAGAGGAGACCGCCATGGGGTTTGATCTGTTTGAAGCGGCGAGACAGAAGCGCCTGATCGTCGCGCACCGCGGCGTGAGCGGAGGGAACATCCCCTGCAACACGTTGGCGGCCTATGAGATCGCCTTGAAGCAGGGCGCGGATATGATCGAGATCGACGTGGAGATCAGCGCGGACGGAACGCTCTACATCCTGCATCCTGGGATGGAGCCGCGCCATCTGTACCACATGAATTCGATCCGACGGATGCACGATGATGAGATCGCCGCGCTCCGATACGTCAACACCGACTGGACGCCCACGCAGTTTGGCCTCAACACCCTCGACGAGGTCTTTGAGACCTTCAAGGGCAGATGCTTTATCAACGTGGACAAGTTCTGGGGCAATCCCAAAGAGATCCATCAGGCCATCAAGCGCCACGGCATCACCGACCAGATCGTGGTGAAGTCCACGCCGATCGACAAGGTGCTGGCGGTGTTGGAGGAGGTCGCGCCTGAACTCTTGTTCATGCCCATCGTGCGGGACACCCATCCGTTGCATGAGAGCCTGATGAAGCGCAACATCCGCTACATTGGCGCGGAGGTGTTGTTCGCCGACGAGAGCGCGGAGGTCGCCTCTCCCGCCTTTTTGGAGCGGATGCACGCCGACGGCAAGCTGGTTTGGGCGAACGCGATTATCTACAACCACCGCGATCAGCTTTCGGCAGGGCATTCGGACGATACCGCTCTCTGCGAGGACATGGAGCGCGGCTGGGGCTGGCTGGCTCGCCACGGCTTCGACCTGATCCAAACCGATTGGCCGGGTATGCTCATCGACTATCTGCGCTCGCAAAACCTTCTTTGGAAAGTGTGAGCGGTAAAGTTTCGGTCAAACTGTTGACGTTTGCATGATATACCGTGTTATTTTGTAGGGATCGGGCATCTTCGACGATCTATAACGTTTATTTTTGTAGGAAGTCGGGAGGCCAAGCGGTCTTAGGAAGACAAAAGCTCCTGACAACTCCTTGGCCCACAGAACGACATGGCTACGATC
>JAZSKO010000242.1:0-9036 GCA_045534875.1 Eubacteriales bacterium
CCTCTACCAAGAACCTCAAAAAAGGGGATCCAAGTGCTTTTCACTTGGATCCCCTTTTTTGAGTGGTTGGTCGGGTAGGTGTTGGATCCTTAGCAAACGGGCTTCGTGTTTTTGCTTTTCATAAAGTCCTATCAAACCGTAGGGCGGCGGCTTTTGTGGATCGGATACAAGCGAATTTCAGCAATCTACACAAATCCGTCGTTTTCTTTTGGTGAAAATGACGAAACGCATTCTTGTAAAAAAGCCGAAAAAAGCCTCGACTTTTGGTGTTTTTCACGGAAAGAGGATGTCCTTTCTTGTCCTTCGCGCCTGTTTGGGTCGATTTTTCGTCATTTTGCCGTAAATATTGGACAAAATTACAAATCTTTTGGAAAACCTATTGATTATTTTGTTTGATATGGTATAATATAATATAGATATTCATAACTCGTTGGAAAAAACGGGACAAAGAACGAAAAGAGGTGGGGGAATTGAACAAACGGTCATGCCGACGGGAAAAGACCCGCCGCTCAACACCGAACATTCCCTCCGCCACCGACAGCGCGTCGCTTTCGGTCCTCGGCTCGATGGGAGCTTGCAGGGAGGGAGAGCAGACGCGCTTTGCCGTCCTTGCCCCTGCGGCTCGGAGCGTCTCGCTCTGCGGGGATTTCAACGATTGGGAACCGCACGCCACCCCCATGGAACGCATGGAGAATGGCGTTTGGCGCGTCTCGCTTCCCTCGTCCTCGTTGCCGCGCGGCACGCTCTATAAGTTCGCCGTGGAGCAGACGGACGGTGAGATCGTCTACCGCTCCGACCCCTACGCCACCTGCGTCGAGCCCTCCCCCGGAACGGCGGCGGTGCTTTTGGGGGAGGATGCTCCCGTCGGTCGACCGACCGGCTGGCAGGCTCTGCGTAACCACGCCTACAAGGGTCGCAAAAAGCTCTCCCGTCCCATCCACATCTATGAGGTCGATCTCGCCACATGGCGGCAGGACGATCGGGGAAAGCCGCTCTCCTATCGCGACCTCGGCTTTGAGCTGATCCCTTACGTCAAGCAGATGGGCTACACGCACGTGCTCTTGTCGGTGATCCGAGAGGGGCATCTGCTCTCTCCTGTCACCGAGCAGGGCGATCCGCAGGCTCTGCGCGATCTGTTCGCCTCCTTCCATGAGGCGGGCATCGGCATCCTGCTCTCGGTCCCCCTTGCCACCCTCCCCTACACGGAGGACGGGCTGGCTCGCTTCGACGGAACGCCCCTGTACGAATACGCCGACCCCACGCAGGCCAAAAGCGCGGACGGAGCACACCTTCGCTTCGATCCCGCAAGCCCTGCCTCGCGCCACCTGATCCTCTCGGCGCTCTCGCATTGGGTGAAGGTCTACGGCGTGGACGGCTTCTTCTTCCCCAACCTCCCCTCCATCCTCTATCGCGACTACGGTCGACAGGGAGAGGGAAATACGACCGACACACGCTCGACCGAGGCGGTCGCGTTCTTCCAAGATCTGAACCGCTCTCTCAAAGAGGTCAACCCATCGCTCATCACCGTGGCCGAGGAGACCACCGCATGGCCGCAGGTGACCGACGAGAGGGGTCTCGGCTTTTCCTTTAAGCTCAATCTCGGCTGGCAGGAGGAGACTGCCGCCTTCGCCTCCCTTTCGCCCACCTGCCGTGGGGGGCATCTGGGCAAGCTGACCTATCCCATGACCTACGCTCTGTCCGAATCGCATATCCTTCCCCTGTCCACCCTGTTAAGAGGCACGTGGCTCGCGCGCTTGCAGGGTGTCCGACGGCAACGCCTTAGGATGGCGCGTCTGTTTTCGGTAATGCACCTGACGCTTCCCGGAAAGAAGCAGACACCGATGGGCTGGGAAATCGGACAGGTGGATGCATGGAATCCCAAAAAAGAGACAAACTGGTCCTTGACGGCAGAGACCGACACCGCCGTCTACCAGCTATTTGAGGCGCGAAAAAACCACTTCTATCTCACGCATCCCGCGCTCTGGGAGGATGAGGACGCCTTTGAGGTGATCGCACCCCTCTCGGACACTCCCATCCTCGCCTATCGACGGGGGAGCGGCGCGGATCGGCTGTTGATCCTCGTCAATCCGCTTCCCACGTCATCGGGGGATGTCACCCTTCCCGTCCCACGGGACGGCGTCTATCGGGAGCTGCTTCGCACCGACCAATCGGTGTTCGGAGGCGATTGTAGCTCGCTCGCCTCGCACCGCTCCCATCGGCTGACGCAAAACGGTCATCGCTTCACCTATATCACCCTTTCCATCCCTCCCGAAACGGCCATCATCCTTGGATTTGCGCCGCGCACGTGAGGCTTGTATATTCGTATTCCCGTATACCCGTATTCCCCGCTTTCCCCTACCCCCGAGCGCAGGGTGCGCTCAATTCCCTTAAAACTACACTCTCGGAGGTTTGAATCGCTATGTTCAAGAAAAAAGAATGCGTCGTCATGCTGTTAGCGGGCGGACAGGGAAGCCGTCTCTACGCCTTGACGAAAAAGACCGCAAAGCCCTCTGTTCCCTTTGGCGGTAAGTACCGCATCATCGACTTCCCCCTCTCCAACTGCACCAATTCGGGACTCGATACCGTTGGTGTTCTGACCCAGTATCAGCCTCTTCTGCTCAACGACTACATCGGCACGGGTCTGCCTTGGGATCTCGACCGCACCTTTGGCGGCGTGAAGATCCTGCCCCCCTATCAGGGACAGAACGGCGCGGATTGGTACAAGGGCACGGCAAACGCTATCTGGCAGAACATGGAGTTCATCAACCGCTATAAGGCCGACTACGTCCTGATCCTCTCGGGCGACCATATCTACAAGATGGATTACGCCAAGATGCTGGAATTCCACAAGGAAAGAGGCGCCGATTGCACCATCGCCGTGATCGACGTTCCCCTCGAGGAGGCCAGCCGCTTCGGCATCATGAGCGCCACCGAGGACGGAACCATCTATAAATTCTCGGAAAAGCCCAAGAATCCCGATTCCACCAAGGCCTCTATGGGCATCTATATCTTCTCGCGTGAAAAGCTGGAAAGCTACCTCCGCGCCGACAGTCAGGATCCCGATTCGGCAAACGACTTCGGAAAGAACATCATCCCCGCCATGCTCGCGGCTGGCGAGAAAATGGTGGCCTACCCCTTCGAGGGCTACTGGAAGGACGTGGGAACCATCGACTCCTTGTGGGAGGCGAACATGGATCTTCTCGGCGACCAGCCCGCCCTTTCGGTGCTGGACGAGAAATGGCGCATCTACACGCGCCACGCCGCCGCCGCTCCCCAATTCATTGGAGAGAAGGCCGTGGTGCAGAACTGCTCCATGACCGCCGGCTGTGAGATCAACGGAACCGTGAAGAACAGCGTTCTCGGTTGCAATGTTCGCATCGAGGAGGGCGCTGTGGTGGAGGATTGCGTGCTGATGAGCAACGTCACCGTTCGCGCGGGGGCGGTCGTGAAGTACGCCATTCTCGATTCGGGCGTGACGGTTGGCGCGAACGCCCGCGTGGGCGAGGACAGAGCCACCGCCGCAGGCATTGCCGTGGTGGGCGCGGATCACACCGTGGCCGACGGCGAGACGGTTGCGGCCGGCGCCATGATCTCAGACGTTTGATAGGGGGTAACCGACATGAAAATCGCAGGCTTGATCTTTTCCAATATCCACGACCAGAGCATCCCCGAAATGACGCGGATGCGTACCATGGCGAGCATCCCCTACGGTTGCCGCTACCGCTTGATCGACTTTCCCCTGTCCAACATGGTGAACTCGGGGATCAAGACCGTGGGCGTGATCACCCACTACAATTACCAATCTCTCCTCGACCACATCGGCGCGGGCAAGGATTGGGATCTGGCAGGTCGCTCGGGCGGCATCAAGATCCTTCCCCCTTACGTTGCCGCCTATGAGAACACCGCCGCAGGAAAGCTCTATTCCACGCGGCTCGAGGCCATGATGGGCGCGGAGCATTTCATCCACCGCTGTGACGCCGACTACATGGTGCTCTCGGATTGCGACGTGATCCTGAACATCGACCTTCGCGCCGTGGTACAGGAGCATATCCACTCGGGTGCGCTGGTGACGGTTGTTACCAAGCATCTCTCGGCAGGAAGCTACCATTTTGACAAGGCCCTCGACGTGATGGACATCGCCGAGGACGGTCATATCCGCAACATCTCCCACGTCAAGCCCGAGGGCGGCGAGGTGGATGTCAGCACCAATGTCATGGTCATCAAAAAGAGCGAATTGCAGGCCATCATCTCGGATTCGCTCAAACGCGGCTACACCAGCTTCTCGCGTGACATTCTGTCCAGAGCATTGGAGGACGGCGGCGTGCGCGCCTACCGCTACGACGGCTGGTACTCCTATATCGGCACGCTGGAATCCTACTTTGCAAGCTCCATGCAGCTCCTCACCGAGGAGGCCAGACGCGATCTGTTCGGTCAGCCCGACCGTCAGATCTACACCAAGATCCGCAACAGCTCCCCCACCAAGTATCACTCCTCGGCCTCGGTGCAGAACAGCCTGATCGCCGACGGTTGCGTGATCGAGGGACGCGTGGAGAACTCCATTTTGTTCCGTGGCGTACACGTTGGAAAGGGGACGGTCGTTCGCAACAGCATCCTCTTGCAGGATACCTACGTGGGCGACGAGGTCAGCCTCAACTGCGTGATCTCGGATAAGAATGTGATCATCAAGGACGGACGGATGCTCTCGGGTCATGAGACGATGCCGTTCTTCATCGGAAAAGGAATGATGGTATGACGAAGGAAACGAAAAAGACCGACACCGTCGAGGCCGCTCCCAAGAAGCGCCGCGCGTGCGCGCGCACGAAGAAGGCCGCGACCGATGATCGAAAGAAGCTCTTATTTGTGGGAGCCGAGGCCATGCCCTTTGCCGCAACAGGCGGGCTTGGCGACGTGATGGGCTCCCTGCCCGCCGCCCTTGCCAAGACGGGACGGGTGGACGTGCGCGTGGTGATGCCGCTCTACTCGGCCGTGAATGACGCTTGGAGAGCCGAGATGAAGCAGGAGGCGGTCATCACCGTCGCCCTCGCTTGGAGACAGCAGTACTGCGGTATTTACAGCCTCCAAAAGGACGGCGTGACCTACTATTTCATCGACAACGAATACTACTTTGCGCGCCCCGCTCTCTACGGTCAGTTTGACGACGGCGAGCGTTACGCCTATTTCTGCATGGCTGTGATGGAGCTGATGGCGACCCTTGGCTACTATCCCGACGTGCTCCACGCCCACGATTGGCAGGCCGCCCTCTCGGTGGTCTACCTCAACTGCCTCTATCGGCAACGGGAGGGCTTTGAGAACATCCGCACGGTGTTCACCATCCACAACATCGAATATCAGGGCATCTACGATTTCTCGATTCTCGGAGACGTGTTCTCCCTCGGCGAGAAGGAGAGAGATCTGATGGAGTTCGGCGGATGCATCAACCTCATGAAGGGCGCGATCCAATGTGCCGATCGGGTGACCACCGTCAGCCCACGCTACTCCGAGGAGATCAAGACCGAGGCCTATTCCCACGGTCTGTCGCCCATTCTCTGTCAGAACGCCTGCAAGCTGCACGGCATCCTCAACGGCATCGACTACGTCTACTACGATCCCGCAAACGGCGAGGGTCTGGCCGCTCCCTTCACCGCCGCCGAGCCTGCGGGCAAGGCGCTCTGCAAGAAGGCTCTGCAACAGGAGCTGGGACTGCCTGTACGCGACGACGTCCCCGTTTTGTCGGTCATCTCGCGTCTGGCGGCGCACAAGGGGCTTGACCTGCTCGTCGCCTGCGCGCACGCGCTGGTGGCGGGACAGGACATCCAGCTCGTGGTGCTGGGCAAGGGAGAGGGCTACTTTGAGGGCTTCTTCCGCGATCTCGAATCGCGCTACCCCGACAAGGTACGCGCCCTGATCCAATACGACCGTGACCTTTCCAAGCGGATCTACGCCGCCACCGATATCTTCCTCATGCCCTCCAAGGCAGAGCCCTGCGGTCTGTCGCAGATGATCGCCTCGCGCTACGGCGCGATCCCCGTGGTGCGTGAGACGGGCGGCTTGTACGATTCGATCAAGCCCTACTGGCAGCAGGGAGACGAGCTGCACGGAAACGGCTTCACCTTTGCCAACTACTCGTCGTTTGAATTGCAGGAGCGCGCAGAGGCCGCCATCGGCCTGTGGAGAGACGTTTCCCTGCGCGAGCGGTTCGTGCGTCAGATCATGGAGACCGACTTTTCGTGGTCGGTCTCGGCAGAGGGCTATCTCGCCATGTACGAGGGGCTGTGAGCCCTCTCAGTCGCCTCGCGGCGACAGCTCTCCCAGAGGGAGAGCCTTTCCAAAATTCCCGAACGAAATGACGTTGTTCATCCCCCCGTCATCCCGAAGCCGAAAAAAAGCCTCCCCCTGTGGGGGAGGTGGATCGCGACAGCGAGACGGAGAGGGGGAGGAAATAGAAGTTTCGCACAAAAAACGTTTTCATTTTTCATCTCGTTAATTTTAAGCAAGAAAGGCATAAACCAAACATGAATTACAATCCCAACAGCGCAGAAGTAAAAGAATTGATCGAGGGCGTTCTGCAACGCCACTTCGGATGCTCCTCCAAGGAAGCCTCCCGGGAGCAGATGTACAAGGCCGCGGCCATCACCGTTCGCAACATCCTCAGCGATAAGCGATCGGTGTATAAGCACAAGGTCAATCAAGCCGGCGCAAAGCGCGTGTACTATATGTGCATGGAGTTTTTGCTCGGTCGCTCCCTGAGAACCAATCTCTGCAACCTCGGCTTGGACAAGGCATACGAAAAGGCGTTGAAGCAGCTCGGCTTCTCGCTGTCGGAGCTCTATGAGTGCGAGCCCGACGCAGGTCTCGGCAACGGCGGCCTCGGCCGTCTTGCCGCCTGCTTTATGGACTCCCTCTCGTCCTTGGATTATCCCGCCACCGGCTTCTCTCTCTGCTATGAGTATGGTCTCTTTAAGCAGATGATCGTGGACGGTATGCAGGTGGAGCTTCCCGACGTCTGGCTCCCCGGCGGCGAGGTCTGGCTTGTACCGCGTACCGACCGTATCTACAAGGTGCATTTCGGCGGACGCGTTGTGGAAAACTGGAAGGACGGACACTGCGAGATCCTCTATGAGGACGGCGAGGAATACGAGGCCGTTCCCTACGACATGATGATCTCGGGAGCCGACAGCTCGGCCGTCTCCCAGCTTCGTCTGTGGCGCGCGCGCAACATCCAGAACTTCAACATGGGTCTGTTCACGCAGGGACAGTACACCCGCGCCTTGGAGGAGAGCAACAACGCCGAGATCATCACCAAGGTGCTCTATCCCTCCGATAACCACACCGAGGGTAAGCTCCTTCGTCTGACCCAGCAATATTTCCTCGTTTCCGCGTCGGTGCAGAGCATCATCCGCGACCACATGGCGGTCTACGGCAACATCCACAGCCTGCCCGATAAGGTGGCGATCCACATCAACGACACCCACCCCGCGCTCTGCGTCCCCGAGCTGATGCGTATTCTCATCGACAACTATTTCCTCTCGTGGGATGAGGCTTGGAGCATCGTCACCCGTACCGTTTCCTACACCAACCACACCGTCATGCCCGAGGCCTTGGAGACATGGAACGAGGATCTCTTCAAGCTCCGTCTGCCGCGTATCTATATGATCGTCAAGGAGATCAACGAGCGCTTCTGCCGCGAGGCTTGGAACTCCTTCCCCGGCAACTGGAACACCATCTCCAAGCTCAGCGTGGTCGGCTACGGTCAGGTTCGCATGGCAAACCTCTCGGTGATCGCCTCGCATTCGATCAACGGCGTCTCTGCCCTGCACTCCCAGATCCTCAAGGATTCCACCTTCAAGGATTTCTACAAGATGTACCCCACCCGCTTCGACAACGTCACCAACGGCGTGGCGCACCGTCGCTGGCTCTGCTACTCCAACCCCAAGCTCGCGGCTCTGATCGAGGATTGCATCGGTGACGGCTACCGTCACAAGCCGAGCGAGCTCTCCGAGCTTGCCAAGTTTGCCGACGATGCCGCCGTTTTGGAGCGTCTGCGCAAGATCAAGCACCAAAACAAGATCGCCTTCGCCGATCTGATCTACAAGCGCACCGGTCAGAAGCTCGACACCCACTCGGTGTTCGACGTGCAGATCAAGCGTCTGCATGAGTACAAGCGTCAGCTCCTGAACGCCCTGAATATCATCGGTCTTTACCTCGACCTCAAAGAGAACCCCGACCTCAATATCCAGCCGCAGACCTTTATCTTCGGCGCAAAGGCCGCTCCCGGCTACGCCATGGCAAAGCGCATCATCAAGCTGCTTTGCATGATCAGCAAGGACATCAATCAGAATCCTCGCATCCGCGAAAAGCTGAACGTGGTCTTCCTCGAGGACTACAACGTCAGCCTCGCCGAGGCGCTCATCCCCTCCGCCGAGATCAGCGAGCAGATCTCGCTCGCCGGTAAGGAGGCCAGCGGCACGGGTTGCATGAAGCTCATGATCAACGGCGCGCTCACCATCGGTACGCTCGACGGCGCAAACGTTGAGATGCAGGCCTCCGCAGGTAAGGACAATATGTTCATCTTCGGTCTGACCGCGCAGGAGGTCGAGCAGCTTTGGCTCTCGGGCTATCGCTCCACGTCCTACTATACCGCCAACCCGCGTCTGGCTCGGATCGTCAACTTCCTCTCTGTCGGATTCGCAGGCGAGTCCTTTGCCGACATCGCCTCCTACCTGCTCAACGGTCATGGAATCGCTGACCCCTATATGTGTATGGCCGATTTCGAGTCCTATCGCTCGACCCACGAGCGCATGATCGCCGCTTACCAGGATAAGACCCTCTGGAATCGCATGTCCCTGCTCAATATCGCCGCCGCCGGCCAGTTCGCCGCCGACCGCTCCATTGAAGAATATGCGCAACGCATCTGGGGCTTGACGAAGGTGAAGTAATTAGGGAAGACCTTGGGGAGGAAGGACCCTTCTTAGGAAAGAAGGGCTCCTCCCTCCCCAAACCCCTCCCTCTCCCAAGAACCTCAAAAGAGGACACCAA
>JAZSKO010000121.1:0-5422 GCA_045534875.1 Eubacteriales bacterium
TATCGGGAACTGTCGGGAGGCGAGAGACAGCGCATCTCGATCGCGCGCGCCATTTTGAAGGATCCCAAGATCCTCATTCTCGACGAGGCTACCGCCGCCATGGATACCGCCACTGAGCGCAGGATCCAGCAGGCGCTCCACGAATTGACCAAGGGAAAGACCACCATCATGATCGCCCACCGCCTGTCCACCCTGCGAGATGCCGACCGCTTGATCGTCATGGAGCACGGACGTCTGGTGGAGGAGGGAACACACGCCGAGCTTTTGGAAAAGAAGGACGGCGTTTACCAAAGATTGTATACACTCCAGCTCGAAGCCCTGAAAAATGCAGGGATCGCGGAGTGAGAAGGGAGAGAACATGAGACAGGACCGTCCGATGCCGCCTCCAAACGGAGAAAGACCGCTACGCGGAGAGAAGGGCTCTCGCCGTCCCGAGCGTAGCTTGGAGGAGATCGCCTTCACGCGCTGGCTGACACCCGAAAACGCGGTATTTTCCGTCAAAAATAACCTCCTGTATCTGTCCCTTTGCGAGAATGGGGAAACGGCAGAGCCGATCCGCGTTCTGCTCTACCGTCAGTTTCCGTTTTCGCTTCTGTGGGAGTACATCTCGGTGATGAACGAGGAGGAGCAGGAGGTTGGGATCCTGCGGAGCTTGGATTTGTTCGAGGGAGAGAGCCGAGAAATGCTCCAAACCGAGCTTGCGCGCCGCTACTATGCCCCCGTCATCCAAAAGATCCTTTCGGTCAAGGAGCGCTACGGCTTTTCCTACTGGCGCGTTGTGACCGAGGAGGGCGAGCTTCGCTTTACCTTGAAGGACACCTTCCGCAGTATCTACCATCCCGACGACCGTCGCGTGATCTTCTCGGACGTTGACGGCAACCGCTTTGAGATCCCCGATGTGAGCGCGCTGGATACGAACAGCCGTCGCAAGCTGGAGCTTTATCTCTGAGGGGGATGCTATGAAAAAACGACAGATCAGCCTGCAAGAGATCCTTGCAGACTGTGTACCGAACACCCCGTGGGAGACGGTGGAGGCGTCGCTTTTGTGCGACCTCGATGCCGATTCCCCAAAGGGAAAAGTCGAAACGGCGGTCTTTCTTTTCAAGGAATGGTTGCGTGTTTATGTGGACCGTCGCATCAAATGGGAGGTCAAGACCGAACAGATCGCCTCCTTCGTTCTGCAAAAGGGCGTGGGATGCGTGTATGTCGAGTGTTGCCTGAAAAATGGCGAGCGCGTGGTTTTGGCCAAGGGAACGACGGCCTTGCAGGAGGCGGTCGCCGCCTTCGTGCGACAGAGCAATCGCGCGCTTGACAGGGGAGAAAGAGGCCTTCCGCCGCGCCCCGAAAAGCCGAGAGCAAGACGGATCGGCGGCAAGAGAGCCCTTCTGCGCCTGTTGAAAATGGCAAAGGGCGAGTGGAAATACATCCTGATCTCGATTCTCATTTTCCTTATTACCACCGCCATCGGTATTCTGATCCCCTACATCAACCGTTTGCTGATCGACGGCTATATCCGATCGGAGCAGGCGGTGTTCTGGCAGGGCTTCCTCGGCGTGGTGTTTTCGCTCTTGGCGGCCAACCTTTTCCAGCGGTTGTTTACGCTTGCGCGCAGTTATTTTCTCACCGTGGCGGGAAATCGCCTGATCGTGAGACTGCGCGGTACGGTCTTTCGCAAGATCGGCGACCTGTCGATCGCCAAGGTGTCAGGAGAGACGTCGGGGGAGCTGATGAAGCGCGTCAACGGGGACACGGCACACATCAAGCAGTTTCTTATCGACCAGCTCCCGGGATTGATCGAGCAGGCTCTTTTGTTGGTCGCCATTTCCACATTGTTGTTCTTCGCCGATTGGCGATTGGCCCTGTTCATTCTCTTGCCGGCTCCCCTTGTGGTGCTGGGCTTCCGTTTGTTCTGGCGTGCGATCCGCACGCTGTCGCAACAAATGCGATCGCTCAACGCAAGAGGAAACGCCGTTCTTCACGATATCTTTTCGGGAATCCGCGTGGTCAAATCCTACGGAATGGAAAAGCAGGAGGAGGCGCGCTTCGTTGGCGTGGCGGAGAAGGAGATGCACGCACAGCTTCGCCGTGAAAAATTCTGGGCGATCCTGATGCCTGTTTTGCAGCTTCTCATGGGAATGGGGGAATACATCCTGCTCTACTATGTAGGCAACAAAATGCTGCAAGGAAGCATGACCGCGGGAGAGATGTCCCAGCTTTCCTCCTATTCTGGTATGATCTACGCACCCCTGTCCACCCTGTTGCAAGCCCCCCGTATGCTCATTCAAATGCTGACCTCGGTGTCGGCGGTCTTTTCTCTGTTGGATGAGCCGCAGGACGTGCCGGATCATCCGAACGCGCAGGCCGTGGAGCGGCTTCGCGGCGAGATCGAGGTGGATCACATCTCCTTTGGCTACGACGGCGTGGAGGAGGTCTTGCGTGACGTGTCGCTCTCGGTCCGTCCGGGCGAATTCGTGGGACTGGTCGGACGGTCGGGGGTTGGAAAGAGCACCCTGATCAACCTGATCATGCGAATGTATGACGTCGAGGAGGGAAGCATCCGCATCGACGGAAGGGACGTGCGAGAAATTTCGCAAAAGGCACTGCGCTCCAATATGGGCGTGGTGTTGCAGGAAAACTTTTTGTTCACGGGTACGGTCTGGCAAAACCTCACCTATGCCAAGCCGGATGCCACGGTGGAGGAGGTCATCCGAGCCGCCAAGAGTGCGGGTGCGCACGAGTTTATCGTCAACCTCCCCGAAGGGTACGAGACGCGTATTGGGGAGAGGGGACACACCCTGTCGGGCGGTGAGCGTCAGCGCATTGCCATCGCGCGAGCGCTGTTGCACGACCCTGCCATCCTGATCCTCGACGAGGCTACCTCGGCTCTCGATACCGAGACCGAAAAGCTGATCCAGGATGCCCTTCGGGAATTGACGCGCGGTCGAACCACCATTGCCATCGCGCACCGTCTCTCCACTCTTCGAAACGCCACCCGTCTGGTGGTTTTGGACGAAGGACGCGTGGCGGAGGAGGGTTCGCACGACGAATTGATGGAAAAGCAAGGGATCTACTATGGTCTTGTCATGGCGCAACGCGAAATGACGCGCATGGATCGGGAGGATCCCGAAGCGG
The DNA here is from genome assembly GCA_045534875.1 of Eubacteriales bacterium. GTDB lineage: Bacteria > Bacillota > Clostridia > Oscillospirales > CAG-272 > UMGS1865. Next base: position 3,133 of record JAZSKO010000121.1, read on the forward strand.
ATGAATAAAAACAGAGCGGAGAGTACTGTGTACTCTCCGCTCCGTTTGTTTATCAGGTCAACGGATCAAACACCGTCTCGATCCGCCGACGGGCGGCAACGGGGGAATAGAGCCAATGCGAAAGGTGAGACACCTGCTCACCGTCGATGTAGGTCTCCAAGCGCTTTTGGACAGGCACGCCGACGCCTGCGTCGATCAACACCAGCTTGATCTTCATACGATCGGGAACGATGCTTTTGATGTAGACCGCCGCGCTTTTGCCGATCATCGAGCGAAGCTCGGCGGCGTGCTCCTGCGAGCGAACCTCGGCAAGCCCTGCCAGATTGGGGGTCAGTTCCACGAAAACACCGTAGCTTTCCACACTGCGGATCACGCCTGTCACGGTCTGCCCGGGACGAAAGCGAGCGGCGTTCTCCTCCCATGTTCCCAAAAGCTCCCGTAGCGTCAGAAAGATGCGTCCAAGGTCGCGGTCGATACACTTGACGGCAACCGTGAGCCGTTGACCGCAGGAGAGACGGTCACGCGGATGGGAGATGCGAGAGACCGAAATGCAATCCACTGAGAGCAAAGAGGAGATGCCGCATCCAACGTCCAAAAACGCACCAAAGGGCTCCATATGGGTCACGCGAGCAGGGATGAGATCCCCGGGTGAGAGACGAGTCATCAGAGTCTCCAAGCACTCCTTTTGCGCCAACCGACGCGAAAGATGGGCGATCACCTCGCCGCCGCGTCGCTCCAAGCGAAGGATGCGGGCGCAGATCGGCTTTCCCACACGGGAAACGATGGCAATGTCCTTCCGCACCTCCCCCTCCCGACAGAAAACCGTTTCCTCCGGCTCTAAGATCCCGTGCGCGCATCCGAGATCCACGTGCAGGCGAAGATCGCTGTCGCATACCGTGGCGATCCCCTCCACAACCGTTCCTTTTTGCATCGCCTTTTCCAGCTCGGTCAGGCTCGAAACCGCCTCGCGGTTCTCCCGCGTATCCAAAAGCTCCCCTTCGGGTTTTGACAATTCGATCATATTTCCAAAACATCCTTTCTTCCATTCTTCTGCCCCTCGGGCTTGCTTTCAGTTTATTCACGGCTCGAGACGATTATGATTCTTTTCTGATCAGACAAGCAAAAAAAGACAAGAAAAACACGCGCTTTCGGTTGACATCTCGGAAAAGGAATGGTATAATAAGAATGGTATACTATGGAGACGGGAGAGCCGCACTTTTCCGTGTCCCAACATTTTTGGAAGCGAGAGGAAGCAACTATGATCGTGATCGAATTGGCGGGTATCCGCATCCGTCTGGAAAACCGTTTTTCCTTCATCGAGCGGCAGTGTAAGGATTACATCTGCGAGGGCGAGGAGGCAGAGTTTTCGGTATCGGTCTCTCCCGAGGAGATCGTGGAGGAGAAGCAGGGCGGAGACTTTTCCGACGGCTACTGTGAGAGCATCTGCCTCTATCGGCATATCTGCGAGAAGCTACCGGAATACAATATCTTTCTCATGCATTCCTCGGTCATCGAGGTGGACGGCTATGCCTACGCCTTCACGGCAAAGAGCGGCGTTGGGAAATCCACACACACCGCACTTTGGTTGAAGAACATTCCCAATGCCCGTGTCCTCAATGGGGATAAGCCCCTGTTCCGCTTGGAGGAGGACGGAAGCCTGACGGTGTTCGGCACACCTTGGAACGGCAAGGAGAATTGGGGTGTGAACGCATCCGCTCCCTTGGCGGCGATCTGCTTCATCGAGCGAGGCGCAGAAAATCGCATCGAGCCGGCAGAGGAGGGCGACGCCATCGCAAGGCTGATGCATCAGCTCTACCTCAGAGGAACGAGAGAGTCGATCAACCGTCAGCTCTTTCTCATGGACGCGTTGGTCAGAGCCGTCCCCTATTATGTCCTCCATTGCAACATCTCGGACGAGGCCGCGCTCTTAGCCTATCAAACCATGCGCCGAAAGGCATAAACGAAAACCCACTACAAAAGGAGAAGGAATATGCAGATCAAAAAGGATTTTACCATTCAGAAGGTGGGAGGAAGCTCCTACGTGGCCGTGGCGGTCGGAGAGACCAGCAAGACCTTTCACGGCATGATCCGTCTCAACGAGACGGGAGCCTTCCTTTGGAAGAAGATGGAAGAGAAGGATTGCACCGAGGAGGAATTGACCGATGCGCTTTTGTCGGAGTATGACGTTGCCCGTGAGGTGGCGGCGGCCGACGTGCATCGCATCGTGGAGCTGCTTGCGGGGAGCGGTGTGCTGGCAGAATGAACCATAACATCGAGCAACAATTAGAGG
>JAZSKO010000028.1:0-16192 GCA_045534875.1 Eubacteriales bacterium
CTTAGCGATCTCCGAGGGCTGAACCGTGAAAAATCCCAGATTCAACCACCGCTTTGCGCCGCTTCCTAGATCGTCTCCCATCACCAGCACAAGCAAAAGCATGACAATGGCAACGACGAACAGGATCAGGCTGAAATCCTCCCAAAAGGCCGGTGTGCAGAACCAAACCAAGAGGGTCGCGGCCGCGACTCCGATCAGAATGAAGATCAGATGACGGACGATAAAATAGGTGCTGTCATGGTGATACTGCTCGGCGTAGACCGCCGATGCGCTGTAAACCATGACGCATCCGAACAATACCAAGATCACCGTGACGATCAGCATGGGAATGTCCGGGCTTCCCTTTGTCAGGGGAAGCTCCTCTTGCGTGGGTCGCGCCGATTTCGAGACGCTCTCCCCGTTGGGAAGCACCTCACCGCCCGACGAAGCGGCTTTTTGCTCATGATCCATTCAAAACGACCCTTTCTTAATACAATTACCGACAGGCGAACCAAGCTACAAGGCAGAAAAGCAGCTCCACGGCCGAAAAGACCGCCACGATGGTGCGTTCGCTCCATCCGCACTTCTCGAAGTGATGGTGGATAGGCGCCATTTTGAAGAGCCGTTTTCCTTTTGTGAGACGGAAATACGCAACCTGCAAAAAGCTCGAAAGCATTTCCAGAATAAACACCGCGGTGATGATCAGTCCCAGAATGGGATCTCCGACCATGAACGCGCATCCGATCGCCAAGGCTCCGAAGAAAAGCGAGCCTGTGTCTCCCATAAATACGCGCGCGGGGTTGTAGTTGTAGACCAAGAATCCCAAGGATGCGCCGATCAGGATCGCCGACACCATGGAAAGCTGCTCATGAAGACGAACAAAGGACAGAACCGCCAGAAAGATCCCCATGACAAGGGTGATCGAGGAGGCAAGCCCGTCGATCCCGTCGGTGATGTTTCCGCCGTTCACCACTCCAAGAAGGACCAGCATGGCCAAGGGGTAAAAGCCCCAAGAAAGCTCCAAGGTGGCATCTGTGAAGGGGAGCGGGATCGCCGTTTGCAGGTTTCCCGTGTAGCGCATGATGATCAGGTATGCCAACGCGAGCACCGCTTGCAGGATCAACTTTTGCCAAGGGGTGAGCCCCTCGTTTTGTTTTTTGATGAGCTTACAGTAGTCATCCACGAATCCCACCCCGCCGTTCGCAACGGCGTAGGCCACGGTCAGGGCCAGCGGGATATAGGTGGCGGCGTTTCCCTTCACGCCTTGCAGGATAAAGAATCCTGCCATGACCAACAAGGACGGGAGGATAAAGCCGATGCCGCCCATCGTGGGCGTTCCCTCCTTGCTCTTATGCCAACGGGGGCCGATGTCCAAGATCCTCTGTCCCATCTTATGGGAACGCAGGATCGGAATGAGGATCCGCTCCGCTAAAACCGTGAGCAACAAGATCGCCACCGTCACCACAGCAAAGGTGATGGAAAAGGTTTTCATGATTCCCCTTTCTCCTTCGTTTTTTCTTTCCAAGCCGCGATCACGCGTTCAAGACCGATGCCTCGGCTCGCCTTGAAGAGCACCACGTCTCCCGGCTCTGATAAGGAGCAGAGCGCCTCTGCGATATCGTCGGGTCTCTCTGCCTCCAAGCCGCGCAGGATGTGCTCGGGCTCCATGCCCATTTGTCTGGCTCCGATGGCGATCTGATAGCCACCCTTGCCGATCGCAACAAGGCGATCAATTCCGAGATAGGACAGATGCGCGCCGACCCGACGGTGGAGCGCGCCGCTCTGCGAGCCAAGCTCCAGCATATCTCCCAGAACCGCCACACTGCGTCTTCCCGTTCTCTGACAGTAATCCGACAGAACCTCTAAGGCCGCGTTCATGGATTCGGGAGAGGCGTTGTAGCAATCCTCCAACAGCGTCCTTCCCTGCCATTCGGTCAGGTTTTGACGGTAGCCCGTCGGCTCATACCGCAAAAGTCCCTCGCGGATCTGTCCCTCGTTCAAGCCGCTCATTATGCCGATGGCGAAGGCGAACAGCGCCGCGTAGACGTTGTGCCGTCCCATAACGCGCAGGCAGAGATCCTTCGCCTCGCCGCCTGACCAAACGATGTCGAACAGCGTTTTGCGATCCTCCACCCGTATATTCTTTGCATAAAAGTCGACGTTTTCTCGTTTTGTGGAGACATAAACGGTTTTGTAACTTTTTCCACCGATGCTTCGCAGAAGCGGCTCATCACCGTTGAGAAGCAGAACGCCTCCCGTTTGCAAGCCGCACAAGACCTCCAGCTTCGCTCGGCAGATGTTCTCGCGCGTGCCAAGCTGCTCGATGTGCGCCGTTCCGATGTTGGTGATCACGGCGAAATCCGGCTCGGCAGTGACCGAAAGCCGCTCGATCTCGCCAAAGCTACTCATGCCCATTTCCAAGACCGCCCACTCCGTGTCGGTCGGGATCTCCGTGACCGAGAGGGGCATGCCGATCAGGCTGTTATGGTTTCCGGGAGTTCGGTAGGTCTTGTGTCCCGTGGACAACACCTCTGCGATCAGCTCCTTGGCGGTGGTTTTTCCAACACTTCCCGTCACCGCCACGGTATGGCAGGAAAGCGCGTGACGGCAGGCGTTCGCAAAGCGAGCCAGCGCCATTTCGGTATCCTTGACGACAACGGCAACCACCCCTGCCTCCTCGATCGCGTCACAGCTTCTCTCGCAGAGAATGCATTGACAGCCATTCGCGATGGCCTGTGGGATGTAATCGTGTCCGTTTACCCGTTCGCCGCGCAGAGCGCAAAAGACCGATTGACGGTCGCATTCTCTGGAATCGGTGCAGATGCCGCCGATCAAGAGATCCGCGCCTCTGTCACACCAAAGCTCTCCGCCGCACATCTCGGCAAAGGCTGCCGCGCTTATCTTTCCCATACGGAATTCACATTTCATAGTCGGTAACCTCCTTTGCCGTCGTTGCGCCCGATAAAATCACGGGCTGTTTTCTGTATTCGATGAGGGAGAGGGACTTGCCGTCTCTTTCGTTTTCTGCATTCGTTCCAAATATGCCCTTTGCACCAAGTCTTTCTCGGAAAAAGGACGCTTCCCTTCCCTTGTGATCTCGTATTCCTCGTGTCCCTTTCCTGCCAAGAGAATGAGATCGCCTGCTCTTGCTTGCAGGATGGCGTGTCGGATGGCGTCGGCTCGGTCGGGGATCACGGTCTCTCTCCCCTCCCGCATGCCCGCTCGGATATCGGCGAGGATGGCGTTGGGATCCTCGCTTCGGCTATTATCCGAGGTGAGGATGACCTCGTCGGCGTAGCGCTCGGCCACCGCCCCCATCATGGGACGCTTGCCTGCGTCTCTGTCGCCGCCGCATCCGAACAGAACCACGATCCGCTCACGCTCTCCGCAGATCTCTCTTGCCGTACGGAGCAGATTTTCCAAGGCATCGGGGGTGTGAGCATAATCAACGATCACGCGGATATCCGCGCCGACGCCCAGCTTGATCCGCTCCATGCGCCCCCGTATTCCCGAGAGCGATGCCAGCGCGGTCTTCACCGCCGCCGGCGGAAAGCCAAGCTCCAAGGCGCAAACCGCCGCCTGCATGGCGTTTTCAACCGTGAATTCTCCCGGAACGGGACACCGAAGCCTAAGGCTCCCCCTCTGTGAGCGGAGCTCAAATTCCACGCCGCTTTCCAGATCTGTGTGAATATCCTTGGCAAGATAGTCCCCTCCCGCGCTCCCCTTTGCGGTGGAGCAGGTCACGCATTTTCCCTTCGCCGCGCGCCGCATGGTCTCGGAATAGAGGGAATCCGCGTTGAGGACCATCAGGCGGCTCTTTGATGCGAGGATCGCCTTCGCCTTGGCGTAGGCCTCCATGGTTCGGTGAAAGTCGAGATGCTCAGGCGTGAGATTGGTGAAGATCCCTGCCTCAAAGACGATCGGCTCGAGCTTTCCGAGCGTGAGCGCATGAGAGGTGACCTCCATCAAAACGTACTCCACGCCATCCTCCACCATCTGTGCGAGCATTCTGTAAAGCTCGGGTGGGTCGGGGGTGGTCATATTGGCAAGCGGATTGCTCGATCGGTTTTCCAAGGGTCTGCCGACCGATTCGCACCCCACCGTTCCGATCAGACCGCAACGGCAGAGCGACGCCTCCAATATGGCTCTGAGCATATGGGTAATGCTGGTTTTTCCGTTCGTCCCCGTCACGCCGATGAATTTCAGCTTGGAGCAGGGATCGCCGTAAAAGGCGTTGAACAAAACGGCGGCGGCGCGTCTGGTATTCTTTGCGGTGAGGCAAAAGATGCCCTTCGGCAGGGTGACCTCGCACCCCTCCTGCACCAAGACAGCCGACGCTCCCTTAGCAACCGCCTCGGCAAGATAGCCGTGTCCGTCGGTGTGAAAGCCGCTGATGCAGATAAAGAGCGACCTCTCTCTGACAAGACGGGAATCCATGACGATCGACTCGATCTCGGTTTCCGCAAAGGGTGTGGGAAGCGAGAGGTGAGCCGCCTTACATAATTCGGATAGCTTCAAAGCGCATTCCTCCTTGGGATTTTTCCTGTTTCACATCCCGACGGAGCGTCGCTTTTTTGCATCCTTCTATTTATTCAATACTTGTTGGGATCGGCGAGGTGGATTCCACGCTTCCCATGTCCTCGTCCTCCAAGAACAAGAAGCGCACCTCCACCACCGTTCCTCGCGGCACGACCGTTCCCTTCTCCACCGATTGGGAGACGACGGTAAGGGTCGCGCTTGTGATATAATGCTTCGTGCCTGTGATACGGACATTCAGCCCTGCGTTGACAAGGGCTTGATTGGCCGCTTTCGCGCTCATGCCGACCAGATCCGGCACCACAACGGTTTCGGGCTCGATCTCTTGATCGCGCGTTCCCGTGTAGAGAATGAGCTTACCCGAATTCTTTTCCATGACCGTATCCTTTTCGGGGTACTGCTGACGGACAACACCGTCCTCCTCTCCGATCACGATCACCTCGAACTTCTCTCCGTAGACCTTTTTCGCGTAGCTCCCCGTCCAGCCGATGCATCCGGGGACGGTGACGGTCATGTTTTCCAGCTCGGTCTCGGAATAGACCGCCTCCACGCCAAGATACGGCAGGATGGTCTCCATGACATTTGCGACGTAGGGAGCCGCTACGGTACTTCCGTAGAGAACGCCCTGCGTGGGCTCATCCACCAAGATCACCACCGCGTACTGCGGTGCTTCGGCAGGTGCATAGGCAATGGTGGAGCAGATGTAGCGTCCCAAATTGCCCGCGTCCTTTTTCTCGGAGGTTCCTGTCTTGGCGGCGATGCGATAGCCCGCGACGTATGCGTTCTTCGCGCCTCCGTTCCCCGACACGCCTTCCTCCAAGATATTCGATACCGTATTGCAGACGGGAGAGCTGACGACCTGTCTGCGCACGTTTGTATCATAGCTTTTCACGATATTTCCGTCCCCGTCCACAGCGGATGAGAACAGATGCGGCGTGACCAGATACCCACCGTTTGCCACGGCAGAGATCGCTGTGATCTGCTGGATCAGGGTCACGTTGAAATTCTGTCCAAAGGAATAGATGGCGAGATCAAGCTCGGTGAAGGCATCCTTGGATGCCATGAGGCTGACCCCCTCGCCCGGCAGGTCGATCCCGGTTTTTTCCCGATAACCGAACGCCGTTAAATAATTGTAGAATTTATCCTTGCCCAAATTCAATCCAACCGTCATCAGAACGGGGTTGCAGGATTGCTGAATGCCTTGGGTGAAGGTGAGCGGACCGTGTCCCACACGCTTGTGGCAGTGGATGACGTGATCCAAAACCGTTTTGCTTCCCCGACACTCAAAGGGGGTGTCCACCTTGACAACGTCCTCCTCAAGCACCATAGCGGCGGTGATGACCTTGAAGGTGGAGCCGGGGATATAGGATTCGGTGATCGCCTTATTCGACCACATACGGAGCAGAAGCTCCTGTCGAAGAGCGGTGTATTCTTCGCTGTCGGTAGAGTATCCGCTGGAATCCAAGGTCGCTTGGGAATCGACGTCAAGCGTCCAAGGAGAGTTGAGATTGAAGGACGGATAGGTGGCCATGCCAAGGATCTCGCCCGTGTTGACATTCATCACGATCCCTGCGGCTCGGTTCTCGCCTCCCGATTCGGTGTAGGCCGCCTCGAGCTGTTCTTCAAGCGCCGCTTGCACGAAAACGTCGAGCGTGGTGTGGATATGGTTGCCGTTCTCGGCCTCGATGTATTCCTCATAATCATAGGGCATCTCGTTGCCGAGCGCGTCTCTTGCCGTGATGTATCGTCCGTTCGTTCCTGCCAACTGCTCGTTGTAGGAATATTCCAGACCGTAGAGTCCGCCGTCGCTTCCCGTAAAGCCAAGCACGTGAGAGGCGAGCGACGAATAGGGATAGTAGCGCGTGTCGGAGGCTTCCAGATAGATCATGCGTTGCAGACCATACTCCTCAATAAAGAGACGGACCTGGTCGGCGGTCGCTTCGTTGACGCCCTTTTTGATGGTCCTATCCAGATACCGTGTCTTCTCGATCTCCGCGTGGACCGTATCGTACGGTACGCCGAGAATGGTGGACAGACGGTCGGCGATCAGATCGGAAAGATCAATTTTCTCGCCGTTTCGATCCATCTCGCTCTGCGCCCCCGAAATAGACGAGGGAGAGACAAAGACGCGGTAGGCGGTGACATTGGTGGCAAGCGGGACACCGTTGCGGTCGTAGATGTTGCCGCGCTTGGCCAGCACCTCGGATTGCGTGGTCATCTGTCCCACCACCTTTTGCTGGTAGCGGTCGTAATCCACGGTCTGATAGAGCAGGATGCGAATGAGCAGAAGCGCCAAGGCCGCACCAACGAAGATCAACAGTGCTGTGGAGCGCTTGATAACACCCGTGCTGACCGCGCCGCCTGCCTGCGGCTGATTTTTATGCTTCCTCTCCATTCGATCGCCTCCTTTCCAAAGTTCCCGCGGAAAGGCGGAGGATTCTCCGCTTTGCCCGTCTATCGCTATTCATTTTATGGGCAAAGGAGGCTTGTTTATGCCTTCTTTTTTTACTTTTTCCAGCCCATGGCGCTCAGGATCGCGCCAAGCCCGATGGCCTCCTTCTCGTCTTGCTCGTAGATCTCCACGCTTTCCTGTCGGTCGGGCGAGAGGTAATCCATCCGAATGTAGCTTTCCTCTACCATGCCGTACTCCTCAACGGCGATCCTTCGGATCTCCATGAGATCGTGTCCACTTTCAAGATCCGAGCGCAGGTCGCTTACCTCTTCGGAAAGCGTTGCGATGTCGGCGTTCAGCTGGCTGATCTCGGTTTCGGTGTTGATCACCATCAAGGCGCTGGCAACAATAAGCATCATCGACACCGCCACCGCAAAGAGAGATGCCACCACCGACAGAGGAACGCGCTTGCGGTTCTCCTCCTTGGTGGGGGTGAAATCAAACCATTTCGGGAAACGCTCGGCGATGTACCGCGCTCCCCTTTGAATCATTCCAATGGGATCGACGCGCGTGGGAGCCATCTCCTTGACCGCAGGCTCGATGTCGGTAGCATCTGCCATCTCGTAGACCGAGGGGCATTCCTCCACCGCATGCTCCACGCGGGAAAGGCGGCGCGTTTCTGCTGCATAGCGGATCAGATCGTCTCCGCTCATACAGGTCTTTCCTCGACGCCATGTTCCCTGTCTTGCCGCCTCGGAAAGCAAAGAAAGCCGATACGCGTAAGGGTCCAATTCCCTTGTCCGCCGCTCGGCTTCCATTTGTTGCTCCGCGTCGGTGCTTGTCTCGACGAGAGACTCGCAGATCACGGAGTATTGAGAAAGCGCGAGAGGGCGGTTTTCCGGAGAACATCCGGGTGGGTGCATCTCTTGGGATACCGACCGATTCATTTCGCTTCCTCCTTCTTTCGTTTTTTCTTCCTATATATCAAATATGCAAATACGATTTATCAAAGCTTCTCCGCCACTCTGAGCTTTGCGCTTCGGGAGCGCGGATTTTCTTCCAGTTCCTCTTTGCTCGGCAGGATCGGCTTTCTGGACACCACGCGAACCAAAGGCTTCTTGCCGCAAACGCAGACAGGAAAGTCCTTGGGACAGGTGCATCCGGACGCCAGATCGGCAAAGGTCTGCTTCACGATCCGATCCTCCAAGGAATGGAACGTGATGATCGCCACGCGCCCCCCCGGTGCCAGCAGACTGACAGCGGATCGGATGGCAGGCTCGATGACGTCCAGCTCGGCGTTGACCTCGATCCGCAGAGCTTGAAAGGTCCTCTTGGCCGGGTGATGCCCGCCATCTCTCGCGGCGGCCGGGATCGCGCTCTTGACGATCTTCACCAGTTCCCCTGTGGTTTCGATCGGCGCTTGTTCCCTCGCCCGTGAGATGGCGGCGGCAATGCGGCTTGAAAACCGCTCCTCCCCGTATTCAAACAGGATGCGTCGAATGGCATCCTCTGAATATCCGTTGACCACCTCATAGGCGGTCAAGGGGTTTCGGTGATCCATCCGCATATCCAGCGGCGCGTCGGCCTGATAGGAAAAGCCTCTCTCGGCCGTGTCGAGCTGGTAGGAGGATACACCCAGATCCAGCAGAAGTCCGTTGATCTGCCCGATGCCGAGCATTTTGCAAACGTCTGCGATCTCGCGAAAATTGCTTCTGACCACCGTAGCTCTCTCTCCAAAGGCCGAGAGCCGCTCGGTGGCGGTTTGAACAGCCGCCTCGTCCTGGTCGATGGCGATAAGCCGACCGCGCTCGGACAGGCGTGCGGCGATGGCCGAGCTATGCCCTGCCCCTCCCGCTGTTCCGTCGATATAGATCCCGTCGGGGCGGATGGCAAGCCCTTCCATGCACTCGTCAAGCAACACCGACTTGTGTGAAAAATGCAGCTCCTCCATTCCCTCCGATTCCTTTCCTGTTTTTTGTTGGCTAAGCGATCAAAGCCCAAGCTCCTCCAAGTCCTCGAGGAAGCGCTGAATGTCGATCTCTTCCTTCTGCTTGGTGTAGCGCTCGTCTGCCCAGATCTCGGCGTATCCGTGGCATCCCACCACAACGGCGGTGGTGAGGATCCCCGCGAAGTCCACCAGCTCGCGCGGCAGCGTGATACGCCCCTGTGAGTCGGGGGACACGCGCGTTGCCGAGGAGCTCATGATGCGGTAGATCTGATCCTGCAAGCTCTGCTTCGCCAGAGTCTTTACCTTGTTCATGTATTCGTTCCAGCCTGTCTCGGAATAGATCTTGAGGCAGTTGGCTCGGAAGTTCTTTGCCACAATGAAGGAAGCTCCGAGAACCTCGCGCATTTTGGCGGGAATAAAGATTCGATTTTTGGTATCCAGACCGTGACGATATTCACCCAGCATCTCGGCTTCCTCCTTTCATTTTGGTATCGTGGGTGGCGTATGGGATTCGGCCGTCGAAACGGTGTTTCATCCACCACTTCGCACCTTTGTCCACCACTTCGCACCACTGTGTATATATTATAAACTATTTTACACAAATGTGCAAGGGGTTTTGCGAAAAAAATTTCGATTTTTTTCAAATTTTTTTGCCCTTTTTCGCAGGTTCGTCGCTTCATCGGGCAAAAGCGGAAAAATCCCGACAGGCTTCGTCCCTCGACGCCCTTCGACAGGCTTTTCCCCTCGCCCGTCCAAAGAATCCAAAAAATTGAAAAAAGTTGGATTTCCGTCCCCGAAACCGCTTGACGGGCTCTTGGATTTGTGTTATACTTAATATAGAGCGCGCGATCTAAAAACGGATCGCTCCATCCCAGAAAGAGAAGGAATGACCATATGGAACAAAAACAAAAAAAGCCCGCCGAGCTTCGTGCGGAGCTGGTTTCCCTGCGCCAGCGACTCAAAGAGCAGGAAAAGGAGCGTACCGGTCGCACACCCGTGATCTGTCCCGATGAGTCCATCGACGCCATGATCCGTCTGCTTCCCAAAAAGGCCTCCGATTTCAACAGCATCCCCGGCGTAGGTCCTGCCTTCGTGGAGAACTACGGCGCGGAATTTTTGGCCGCCCTGAACGGAAAGCCCACCACAGGCTTGGTCGCCGAAAGCACGATGGAAACGCTTCGCGAGCTTTCCAAAAAGCTCATCAACATCAACCGAAACAACCGCATGCTTTTCATGCCCCGTCTCTCGGCAAAATACGCCGTGGATCTGTTCGATCCCAGCGAGCGATACAATCCCTTGGAGATCATCTTCAATGCCTCCGAGCCGATGGTTCTCGCCGACGTTTCGGATCAGGATCTTCCCCGCACCGATCCCGCTCGCGAGAGATACCGCAATCTGGTGAATCTAATCCGCGAGACGAATAAGGATCTGCGCGATAAGGGACAGAACGACCTCTATATCGGCTATCCCTTCGTGCAGGGAAATCTTGTCAACGGTGAGTTTGGCATTCGCGCGCCGCTTTGCCTGTTCCCCGTTACCTTGGAGCGCAACACCGCCAGCATCACGGTCCACGCAGACCCCACCCGTGACATTCTCTTTAACAGCACCCTGATCCTGGCACATGACAAGTTCAACTCCATCACCACGCCTCTGCCCGATTGCACCATCGAGGAGGCCGATCCCGAGACCTTCTTGCAGCTCGTGATCGACTTTTACGCTGAAAACGATATTCGCATCGACCCCACGGGCGCGGATCATCTGAAAAAGTTTACCGAATACGTGGGCGAATCCTTCCCCAAGTACCAAAGAGGCTGCTTGAAGATGGTGCAGAACATCGTCATCGGAAAGTTCCCCGCCTACTCCAACTCGATCCAGCGCGACTTTGATGAGATCCTTGACAAGGGGCTGATCAACCGTCTCGTGACCGATCTGGTCTCGGATTACGGCGCGACCGACTTCTACTCCGAGGACACCGGCGTGGAGGAGCTTCACCGCCCCGACAAGCCGCTTTCCATCCGTGAGGATTCCTTGGTCTACATCAACGCGCTCAACTCGGCGCAAGAGGCGGTCCTGCACGCGGCATCCACGCAGAACGAGCTGGTCGTGGAGGGCCCTCCCGGCACGGGTAAGTCGCAGACCATCACCAGCCTGATCACCCAGTTCGTCGATCAGGGAAAAACGGTTCTGATGGTATCCGAGAAGAAGACGGCTCTGGACGTGGTGTATTCCCGTTTGGGCAATCTTTCCCGCTACGCCATGATGCTGGACGACGCCACCAACAAAAATCTGTTCTATGGGCAACTGGAGCGTCTGCTTTACAGCACCGATACCAATGCTCCCCTCACCGCGCCTGATCTGGCCGCTATCTCGGCCGAGATCGACGTGAACGTGGCCACCTTGGAGGCGATCGCGGATAAGCTCTTTACGCCGAACGAATTTGGCGTAGAGCCGTACCTGCTCTATATGGAGAATCGCCGCATCAACCTCCAAAATCGCGAGCAGATCAAGACCTATAAGACCATTCGCACCATGATGTCCGAGGAGCTGCTGGCGCTTCCCTACGAGGAGGTTCGCTCCATCTATAAGAAATTTGCGAACGGTCAGCTCACCGACAGCCTCGACCACTATCAGCTCACCATCGAGCGCTATCCTTGGTTCCTCAAGATGCGCGACGATCTTTCCAACTACGATCTCATCCTTTTCTCGGATGCCATCGACGATATGATCCTGAAGGTGGACGAATGGCGCAATCTTCCCTTCCTCAAACGGCAGACCTCCAAAAAGCGCTTGACCAAGGAGATCCTGCAAGCCACCAAGGATTACTTCCCCAAGACTGGACCTTACGTGGTTCGCCTGATCATGGAGCAGCCCGAGGCGGTCAAGCAGAGCCTGAAAGAGTTCACCTTGGGCTACGCCAACCTCAAGCCCGTGGTGGCGTCCCTGACCCCGAACGAGAATCTTTACCTCGCCGCCCTGCGTAAGATCCACAAGATCTGCGGAGGAACTGTGACCGAGTGGAATGACGAGCTCTACAACACCCTGCTCTTTGAGCACATCCAGCGCTTTGAGATGGAGAACCGCACCCTGCTTCCGCAGGTGGCGTCCTTTGAAAAGATCATCACCTCCATGGAAAAGGCGATCGCCGAGAAGCAGATCATCACCCGTCAGCGCATTGCAGGGGTGCTTGCCGAGAACGTCAAATCCATCACCTCCTCCAAGCGGAAGGGCGAGATGAACCGCGCCATCGAGAGCCGTCGCCGTTCGAGCGTTTCCAAGTTCGTTCGGAAATTCGACTTTGAGCTGTTCAAGGCCATCAAGATCTGGCTCATGACGCCCGAGGCAGTCTCCGAGGTCCTGCCCCAGCAGAACGATCTGTTCGATCTGTTGATCTTCGACGAGGCCTCCCAGCTTTACATTGAAAAGAGCATTCCCTCGATCATTCGCGCCAAGAAGGTTGTGATCGCGGGTGACCACAAGCAGCTTCGTCCGTCAAGCCTCGGAGAGGGACGCATTGATATGAATGAGGATCTCTTGGACGAGGACGCCGAGATCTCCGCCGCCTTGGAGGAGGAGAGCCTGTTGGATCTGGCTCGCTTCCGCTACCCCGACATCCTGCTCAACACCCACTATCGCTCCAAATACGAGGAGCTGATCGACTTCTCCAACTACGCCTTCTATAAGGGACGCCTCTTTGTCGCTCCCAATACCGACACCCCCGAAAAGCCTCCGATCGAGGTGCATCTGGTGCAAAACGCCACGTGGGTCAACCGCGCAAACCGCGTGGAGGCCGAGCGGATCGTGGCGCTCATTCGGGAATTTTTCCAAACCAGACAGAACAACGAGACCTTGGGCGTGATCGCCTTCAACGCCTCCCAGCGCGATATGATCTACGACGTGATCGACGAGGAATCCATCAAGGATCCCGCCTTCGGCACGCAGATCCGCGCGGAGATGGCTCGCAAGGACAACGGCGAGGACACGGGTCTGTTCGTGAAGAACATTGAAAGCGTACAGGGCGACGAGCGCGACGTGATCATGTTCTCCATCGGCTATGCCAAGAACGCGAACGGTCGCCTGATGCACAACTTCGGTTGGCTCAACCAAAAGGGCGGCGAGAACCGCTTGAACGTTGCCATCAGCCGCGCCAAGAAGAAGATCCATATCGTGACCTCCTTCCGTCCCTCCGAGCTGTCGCTCGACGAGGCCAAGAACGAGGGTCCGCTGATCCTGAAAAAGTATCTCGAATACGCCTTTGCGATCAGCAACAACGATAAGGAGGATGCCGAGCGGATCCTGCGCTCCTTTGGCGAGACCTACGGCATCGTGCCTGCCGCCGTGGAGACCGAATTCTCGCAACGGGTTGCCGACGCGCTTCGCGAAAAGGGCTACGATATCGACACGCAGGTGGGTATCGGCGGCTACCGCATCGACATCGCCGTTCGTCGCGATGGCAAATACGTGCTCGGAATCGAGTGCGACGGAAAGCTGTACAGCATTTCCCGCTCGGCAAGAGAGCGCGACTACCACCGTCAGAAGTATCTGGAATCCCGCGGATGGCGCATCAAGCGCATTTGGAGCATGGATTGGTGGCGTGACCCCGATCAAGTGATCCAAAGCCTCTGCGCTCTGATCGACAGCATCTAAAACAAAAAAGAAGCTCCGCATGATCGTACACGGTCGCGCGGAGCTTCGGTCTTTTTTTGGGGGATTTCCCTGTATTGGATTGACTTTTGGGGAAAACTATGCTACAATGATGGCGTGATTTCATTTCAACGCTGATAAAAAAGGACGGAATGTATGGGAAATCGAGAAAATTTTAAGTCCAATCTCGGATTTATTCTGGTGAGCGCGGGATGCGCCATTGGAATTGGAAACGTGTGGAAATTCCCTTATGTCACGGGGGCAAACGGTGGCGGCGTGTTCGTTTTGTTCTACCTGTTGTTCCTTGTGACCATGGGGATCCCGATTCTGACCATGGAATTGTCGGTTGGTCGCGCCTCCCGACAGGGGGCTGTGGGCGGCTACCGCGCCTTGGAGAAGCCGGGACACAAATGGCATTGGCACGGCTGGGTCTGCATTATCGGTTGCTATCTTTTGATGATGTACTACACCACCGTGGCCGGCTGGATGCTCGGCTATTTCGTAAAGTTCGCCACGGGAACCTTTGCAGATGTGCAGGACACCGCCGCCGTTGGCAAGGTGTTCACCGATATGCTTGCCAATCCGTGGGAGATGATCCTTTGGATGGCGATCATCGTGATCCTCGGCTTTTTGGTGTGTAGCTTTGGCGTGCAAAAGGGATTGGAGCGGATCAGCAAGTTCATGATGCTGGGTCTTTTGGCTCTGATCGTGGTTCTCGCGATCAACAGCCTGACCTTGAAGGGTGGCTTGGAGGGTCTGAAATTCTACCTTCTGCCCGACTTCCAACAGGCGCGTGAGGTGGGGATCTTCAACGTGATCACCGCCGCCATGAATCAGGCGTTCTTCACGCTGAGCCTTGGAATTGCCTCGATGGAGATCTTTGGCAGTTATATGACCAAGGACCGCACCGTCACGGGGGAATCGGTGCAGATCTGCGTTTTGGACACCTTTGTGGCGCTCCTTTCGGGTCTTATCATCTTCCCTGCCTGCTTCGCCTTCGGTACGGCTCCCGACGCAGGACCTCCCCTGATCTTCGTTACCCTGCCCAACGTCTTCATTCATATGCCTGGGGGACGCATTTGGGGAACGCTTTTCTTCGTGTTCATGACCTTTGCGAGCTTTACGACGGTGATCGCCGTCTTCCAAAACCTCATGGCGGCGTGCGAGGAGAACTTTGGTTGGAGTAAGAAAAAGACGGCCATCCTCAACTGTCTGTTCATGCTGGTGGCAAGCCTTCCCAGCATTTTGGGCTACAATCTGCTAAGCGACCTTCACCTGATCGCGGGCAAGGACATTCTGGACACCGAGGACTTTATCGTGAGCAATCTGCTCCTCCCCATTGGCACGCTCGTCTACCTGTTCTTCTGCGTGACCAAGTACGGCTGGGGCTTCGACAACTATTTGGCGGAATGCAACACAGGCAAGGGGCTGAAAATGCCGCGCGCCTTCCGTCACTATTTCCGCTTCGTTTTGCCGATCCTGATCGTGGTGATCCTCGTGAGCGGACTTTGGACGACGTTTGCGAAATAAAATACAGAAGCGAGGATGCCGTTTGGCATCCTCGCTTTTTGGAGTCGGCTGTTTCGGAAAAACCAAAAGCGGATGAGAACGGTCTCATCGGTTTTCCCTTTTGTAAAATTCAATCCAACTCAACTTCAAGATCCTTCAAGGCACTGGAAAGTTCCTTTTTGAGCTTTTCCTTGCTTTCAGAAAAGGAATTGAACGAGCCGCTCACCTCCATAACGAACGCATAATAATCGTTATACGCCCCCATTACATCCTTCACCTCGGATTCGAGCTTGCCATCCTTGACCTTTTTATACAATTCCTTGATTTCTTCATTGTTGGCTTCAATGACATCTATGTTGTCAGAATTGATAAGCATAGCCGCCAAAATAGCATCGTCGACGCTATCATATTCCTCCTCATACACAAAGTCATACCAGCACGAATAAATATCATCGGCAAATTCGTCTAAAAGTGTTTGTGTTTCACTTACAAGCTCATAATACTCTGTTTCATTTTTGTTCAGGAAGCCACAGGACGGCAAAAGTAAGCAAAGAGCCAACAAAAGAGAGAGCGCGGATACCAGTTTTTTCATTTCTTTTCCTCCAAAAAAATAAAATAAAAAGAGCGTCAACCATTGTTAACGCTCCGAAAAACGCCAACTCCGATTGCTGCTACACAAAACCAGATAAACGGGAAAATGGTATCCGACATACTACCTGTTGGAATTTGCGCTTTTTCCAAATTCAAAAGTAGTATGCCAAAAAAAGGGTATAATATCCCCTCTGCAAAAAGAAGGGCCATTCTCCCTGTATCTTTATTCGGTTTTGTGTAGCAACATCATTATAGCACATATTTGACAAAAATGCAAGCGAAAACCATATTTTTGATAAAAAAACAGATGAGCTATTGCTCATCTGTTTTTTTATACGAAAGAAGTTCCTCAAACCATCAAAATTCGGGATACAGTTCGTGCTGGATAAATCTCCCCATTTTTGCGCTTTCGGGCGCGCCGTTCTCGCCGCGCTTGACAAGCTCCACTCTGCCCACCGTGGTGTAGCTTGAGCTGTGCGACGCCGAATAGCCCAGCGTCATCGATTTTTTCGGCTGACCGCTGAAATAGAAGACGTTTGCGAATTCGTCATTGCCCTTCCATACATAGAACACAATGCCCACGACCTCGCCGTTTT
>JAZSKO010000068.1:0-3243 GCA_045534875.1 Eubacteriales bacterium
GTGCCGCAGCCAAAAAATCCAACTCGTAAGAGTTGGATTTTTTCATTTGTGCCGCAAGGCACAACATCGTTTGCGTGCTTGCACGCAACATCATTTGAGCGTCAGCTCAACATCATTGCCGCTTGCGGCACAAATGAACGAGGTTGAGGCGTTGCCTCAAATGATGTTGCAACAAGTTGCAAATGATGTTACGCCTATGGCGTAAACGATGTTGCGCTTCGCGCAAACGGAGCGGTAGTCGTTTGATTGGTTCACTGATTGATAGTTGATTTTTAACCGAAAGTATGATATAATTGGTTTAAGAAAGGTGGTGTGGCTATGAAAGAGGATAAGCTCGGGAATCTGTCTATGGAATTATCCGTAGAAGTTTTGAAGCTGACAAAAGAGTTACGCTCAAAGCACGAAACCGTTATCTCAAATCAAATCGGCAGAAGCGCGACAAGTATTTGCGCAAACATTGCCGAAAGCAAATACGCCCATATTGATGGCTTTTGCCGACAATATGACTTGTTTGTTTGGGTAAGCTGGCTGCCAAATTAAGAAATTTGCTATAATGTGAGGGTAATCATTATGAAAAAAAGCAAATTAATTGTTGCGATTATTACTGCTGCTTTAATATTTACTGTTGGAACTCTATTGGCGATTGCAGAATTTCAGGAACTTAGTTTATTGAAAAACAACTTAAAAGATTCTATTCCGCAGGATATTTTTGTCGACAAACAAAACAAATATATCCAACTTATTATGAATTTTCTTATGCTGGCAATCGGAGGCTCTTTATTATCTTTCAGCACTATCTTCCGAGGTATTTATTTTAGAAATAGACTCTATGATAAACTTTCTGCAATTATCGGTCTTATAGTAGTATTTATCGTAAATATTTTTATTGAATTTAGTGGCATATGGACTATTTTTACAGGCTTAACGATAATAATAACCTTTGATTGCATTTTTATATTTATAAAAGAGGAATATGACAGTTTAATGGCGAAAAAGAAAGCCAAGAAAGTCGAATTATAAACAGTTGTACTCGGAGCGAAGTCTATTTTGCATTCTTCGCTCCGCTTTTGTAGATATATGCACGCTTGAATATGTTCGTGACGCTTGCTATTTCGGTGAAAAGAAGGCTGTGATCCTCTTTGGGCATTTCAGCGCCGAATATGCGGGAATGCGACTTTGGGCAGAGCATCTTGATCATATATTACTCCCTACGATATACTTGCACAGCGGAGAGGTCTACTCTAAAATATCTTTTTCGTAGCCTTTTTTCAAAACGAACAGGCAGCACAAACGAGCTTGATGGATGGGCGCAATTTTAGGTTCAGAATCCTAACGTAAAATCGTTGCTACGCAACGCGAAGCGTTGTGGAGTTGGGTTCGCCTTCGCCGCTCGGAGATCGACAAGCTCGCTTGCAAACATCCCCTTGACAGCCTTCACCGAATATGTTATAATACCAACAGAACCGAATCCGACAGGAGGACCCCATGGAACAAACCACACGCGAGGTCATTACCAGACCGCTTTTGCAAAAACAGCTCGCCAATCTACATAAGGCATCCACGCTCATGTCGCTCGTGCTGTTCGTCTTTTTTTGCATCTTGCTGTTGCCCTTGGGCATCGCCATGGCCAAGGAGGGACTTCCGCCGCATCAGCCTTCTATCATCGGCGGCTTCTTCGTTGTCGTCGGCATTCTGATGGCGCTTGGCCCTGTGATCCCGCTGGTGGTGATTATCCGCAATCTGATCGAGCTGAGGCGCATCGCGCGAGGCGAGTTTGACGTGATCCTCTGCAACCTCTCCTATAAGGACGAGGAGCTGGTCTATCAGGGTCGCAGAACGCCGCACCTCGTGGAAATGCTCTATTTTGAAAATGACCTCAAAACCTCCACCACGCACACCACCTATCAGCTCGCCGACAAGGGCGACCCCTTCTATCTCGTCCTCTCCCGAAAAAAGACCTCCGCGATCCTGCTCCACTTTGCCGCCGAGCGGTATGCTTTTAAAGAATAATAGAAAAGGAATGACCCTTCTATGCCGTTCGATAGAAGGGTCATTTGTTTGATTCGGTTCTTCCGAGCAGGTAATCCAAGGAGACGGAAAAGTAGTCGGCGAAGCGGATGAGGGTTTCGTAATCGGCCTGTCGCTCCATGTTTTCATATCGCGAGATCGTGTTTTGGTTCATATTCAGATCCATTGCCAGCTTCAGCTGCGAGATGTTTCGCTCCCTTCGCAGCTCTTTGAGACGAAATTGCATCTTTCTCCCCCTTTTTTCAACTTTTTTCGGGAAACCTCTTGACATTATTATACCATTTTGGTATAATGTAAATATCCCATTTTGGTATATGTCAAATATTAAAAATCAGGAGGTTCACTATGGGAAAGTATGCACAAAGTAGTCTTGGAAAAAACGAAACGCTGGTAAAACAGGCGGATCGGAACGGGTTGTTCCTGCTGGGAGCATGGATCAAGGGAATTCTGTTCTGCTGGCTCCTGTTTATCCCCACGATCAAGGCGATCGCCGCAACCATCCGCTTTACGCACATTGAGTTGGCGATCACCAACAAGAGAGTGATCGGTAAGGTGGGCGTCTTCAGCCTGCACGCCCTGGACTCTCCCTTGAACAAGGTCCAGAACGTCTCGGTTTCGCAACCCTTCTTCGGAAAACTGTTCAATTTCGGCACGGTTACCATTGCCACCGCCGCAACTGAGATTTCGTTCCCTGCCATCAAAAATGCCGATGCCTTCAAGAATATGCTCCTTGCACAGATCGATCAGTACGAGGAGGATCGCGTGAAGCAGCAGGCCGCCGAAATGGCAAGCGCCATGTCGGCCGCTATGAAAAAGTGATCCACGCAGGCAATTCAAAAAGACCGCTCACCGTGATGGGAGCGGTCTTTTTGCTTTTTTGTCGCTTGCGCTATAACCGGGAGCGGCGGGAGCCACGCCCCCGCCCTACGGGTTTGATTCCCTTTGGAAAGCCCTCTCCGTCTCGCTATCGCGATCCACCTCCCCCACAGGGGGAGGCTTTGTATTTATTTTCCACAGGTATGAGAAAGCAAAAACACGAAGCGATCTTTGTAAAAAAAACACCTCCTCGAAACAAACTCAAAAAAGGGAAACCATCGAAAGACGATGGATTCCCTTTTTTGAGGTTCTTGGTAGAGGGGAGGTTTGGAGGGGAGACCCCTTCTTTCCCATTGCTATGTTTTGATAGCATCCCCATCGGGGTATGAAGCGAAAGAT
>JAZSKO010000070.1:0-5224 GCA_045534875.1 Eubacteriales bacterium
AGCTTGATCTGCGCGATCCCCGCGTTGTTCACCAGCACGTCAAGTCCTCCCATGTGGGAGATGGCGGTCTCCACGCCCTCTCTGACCGCTGTCGGATCGGTGATGTCTACTCTCAATCCGATCGCTCCCGTTTCCTCCTCCAAGGCGCGCACGCGCTCGGCATTGGCGGTTCGATAAAAGAACACCACGCGATCTCCTTGCTTGCAAAAGGCTCTCACGCAGGCGCTTCCGATGCCACCCGCGCCGCCCGTAATCAAAACTCTCATGCCTTCTCTTCCTTCCCTTCCCGTTTTTGCGGGATCGTTTCTTTTAGAATATAGTCGGTTTCGTAAACCGAAATGGCGATCTCGCCCGACAGATCGGTTCGCCATACCGTCGCTCCTGCGTTCTTCATGCGTTCGACGGCTCTGCCATCGGGATGCCCGTAGGCGTTTGCCGCTCCACAGCTAATGAGGACAGCCCTCGGAGAGACCGCTTGCAGAAAGGCGGCGCTTGACGCGTCATTCGCTCCGTGATGTCCTGCCAGCAGGATCTCGGCCTTCAAATTCTCTGCCCCGTAGCGTTCCAAGAGAGCGACTTCCACCGTTTCTCCTGCGTCTCCCATCAAAAGGAATGACGTCTCGCCTGCGTAGACCATCAGAACGAGGCTTTTGTTGTTTCCCTCATAGGTCGCGCCCTCATGCGGAGACAGGACCGCGATCCGCACGCCACCGATCGAAAAGGAGTCACCCTCCCGGATCGAGCCACATGGGATCTCTTGCTTCGCCGCCGTATCCAAAAGCCGACGCTCACTCGCCTTGGGTTCCTCGGTTTGGTTGATGCGAAGCTCCCGAACCGAGCATTGCTCCAAGACACCGTCCCCGCCTCCCATGTGATCCTCGTCGGGATGGGAAAAGAGAAGGAGCTTCAATTCGGTCACGCCAAGGCTCTGCAAGCGGCGGCAGAGCTCGGCCTGCGTCTCCTCTCCACCGGCGTCAATGAGAATATCGCCCTCCGCGGTCCGCAAAAGGGTACTGCTTCCCTGCCCGACGTCGAGGCAAATGATCTCCAAAAGAGGGGGATCGTCGCGGTCGGCGCATCCCGTCAGCAGGCACAACAGGCACAGAGCCAAACTCACCGCCACAGCGCGTATCTTCCTCATTCCAAAGCCTCCCTTTTTTGGTCGTTCCTCGCTTTATTATACCAAACCGATCGTCGTTTTTCAATATAGGGAAGAAAAAAGAAAGATTTTTTTTGAAAAAAAGCGAAAAAGCCTTGACAGAGAGTGGCAAATGTGGTATAATTCTATCTTGATACGGGCAAAAACAGCCCGTCTCTCTACTGCGAAATTTTGAACGCAGTCGAATAGTCCATAGGGAGGTAAAAACATGGAGAACAAACTCAACTCTTACGAAACCATGTTCATCGTCAGCCTTGCAAACGGCGAGGAAGCCGCGAAGGCAACGGTGAGCAAGTTCACGAACCTGATCGCTGCAAACGCAGAGGTCGTTCGAATCGATGACTGGGGCAAGCGTCGCTTGGCATATCCCATTCTGGATATGAACGAGGGCTACTACACGGTTGCAACCTACAAGTGCAACGGTGATTTCCCCACCGAGCTTGAGCGTCTGATGAACATCGACGAGGCTGTGCTTCGCCCGATGACCATTCGTCTCGAGTACGATGCCGCCGAGAGAGCTGCTGCCGCTCCTGTTGTGACCGAGGAGGCCGAGACCGCCGCAGAGGCTGTCGAGGAGGCTCCCGTTGCAGCAGAGGAAGCACCTGCTACCGACGCTGAGTAAGCCAAACGCTTATTCATTTTGAGAAAAGGAGGCATTTCCGATGTCCAGTCTGAACCTTAACAAGGTCGTGCTTTGCGGCAGATTGACGGCTGATCCCGAGTTAAAGCAAACCAACGGTAGCGGAATCGCTGTTGTATCCTTTACTCTCGCTGTAAATCGCCGTTACCAGTCCAAGAGCGCCGACGGCACAGCCGCTCCCCAGCAACAGGCAGATTTCATTACTGTGGTTGCTTGGAGACAAACGGCTGAGTTTATTTCCCGCTATTTCCGCAAGGGCTCGGCTCTTTGCATCACCGGCTCGATCCAGACCAGATCCTGGCAGGATCAGCAGGGACAAAGACGGTACGCCACCGAGGTGGTTGCCGACGAGGCTATGTTCGTTGACAGCAAGAACGACGGAAATTCCGGTGGGCAGTATTCGCCCGATGCCTATGCAGCCCCGTCCTACTCCTCTGCCCCCTCGGCCACGCCGAAGTTTGAGGAGCTGAAGACCGATGAAGACCTGCCCTTCTGAGGAAGCGGCAACAAATTGAACAAGGAGGATTCGTAAAAATGGATAGAACCGAAGCAACTCCGGTTGTTCGTCCGGCTCGCCCCGCGAACAATCGCAGAAGAAGAAAGGTTTGCATTTTCTGTGCAGACAAGGTGGAGTTTATCGACTATAAGGATAGCAACAAGCTCAGAAAGTTCATCAGCGAGAGAGGAAAGATTCTTCCCAGAAGAATTTCCGGCACTTGCGCAAAGCATCAGCGTGAGCTGAACACCGCGATCAAGCGCGCCCGCAACATGGCTCTGCTGCCCTTCGTGACCGACTAATCCCTCACCAAACGAACCGCCCCGCTCAATCGAGCGGGGCGGTTCGTTTTTTCGTTTATGCCTTCGGACGCAAATAGTCCATGCAACGCTTGACCTCCTCGGGTCCGCTGGGGGAAAGATCCTCGCTTTCCACCACCACGCGAATTCCCATCTCCTCCGCCTTCTTGCGTACCGCATCTACCGGTGCGCTTCCGCTTCCCACCGATGCGCCGATCGGGCGGCTTTCGGGGTTGGAATAATCCTGCGCGAAGCCATCCTTCAAATGGATCAGATGCACGCGGTCGCGGTAGGTCTCCATCATATCCACCGCCACGCATCCTGCGTTGAACAGCCAGAAGGTATCGAATTCAAAGCAGACCTTCGTGCGCTCTGCCAAGACTTCAAGAGCGATCTGCCCGTCGTTGTTGGGACGCAGCTCGGTGGAATGGTTATGGTAGTGCAGGCGAATGCCCTCTGCCTCCAAGCGCGGCTGATAGTAGTTGATCTGCTCCACCAGATGCTCCAGCTCCTCTGCGGTGCTGTGAACGGCGTGCGGAATGATCAGTTCCCGACAGCCGATGGTCTTGTGATACGCCACCGTACCCGCAAAATCCTCATTCAAAAGCTTGAGTCCCGTGTGCGTTCCCCAGATCTCCATGCCGGTCTCGTCCAAAAGGGACTTGAATTCCTCGGCGGAAGTTCCGAAAAAGCCTGCCGGCTCAACGGCATCGTAGCCAATGGCGGCCACCTGTCGCATCATATCCGCGTAGTTGATCTCTGCGACATCGCGCACACTGTAAAGCTGTAATCCGATCTTCATGGGTGTTTCCCCTCCTTTTTTTCGTCACTTTATTCTATCACAAATCTCCATAAATTGCAATCCCTTTTTCAAAATTGCTGTTTTCGGTTGACAAAAAACAAAAAATGTTTATAATAAAAGGTAGGATATCCATTCGTTTGGATCAGAAAGGAGCTTTTTATGGAGTTTTTGCGTTGGCTCGTTCAATGGCGTACACCGTTTATGGATGGCTTGATGGGACTTGTGACCCATCTTGGGGAGGAATCCCTGTTCATTTTGGTCGCTCTGCTCATGCTTTGGTGCGTGGACAAGCGACGCGGCTATTTTCTTTTGTTCACAGGCTTTATCGGCACGATCTGCAATCAGTTTTTGAAGATGCTCTTTCGCATCCCTCGTCCGTGGGTGCTAGATCCCGATTTTCAGATCGTGGAAAGCGCGCGCGCCGAGGCAACCGGCTACTCCTTCCCCAGCGGTCACTCGCAGGTGGCTTCCTCGATCTACGGCGGTCTTGCCCGTTCCTCCAAAAAGCCGCTTTGGAGCATCCTCTTTTCCTTTTTAATGCTTTTGATCTGCTTTTCCAGACTGTACCTTGGCGTGCATACTCCAAAGGACGTGCTGGTCTCCTTGGTGATCGGTATTGCGTTGGTGTTGATCCTCTATCCCGTGGTCTACCGCGCTTTTGACCGTCCTCTCTTTTTCGGCGGACTTTTGATCGGCGTGGTGCTTCTGACGCTTGCCAATCTTCTGTTCTTGGAGTTCTATCCCTTCCCTGCCGACACCGATCCCGCCAACTTTGAGCATGCTGTTGAGAATGCTTGGAAGTTTTTGGGGCTCTCGCTTGCGATGTGCGTGATCTATCCCCTCGACCACTACGTGATCCGCTTTGAGACCGACGCCGTGTGGTGGGCGCAGATCCTCAAGCTCGCCGTGGGCTTTGGGCTGGTGATGGCGGTTCGTCTCGCCTTGAAGTCCCCCCTGAATGCGCTCTTTGGCGCGAACGTGGGCAACATGATCCGCTACTGCTTGATGGTTCTGGTTGCGGGCGCGCTCTATCCCCTGCTTTTCCGCTTCCTGCCGAAGGCAAAGCAAAAGGTGCAAGAATAACGAAGGATGGGCGTAACGGAAAATTCCGTTACGCCCATCTTTTTCTGTTTTCTTCTCTATTTTCTGTTTCAGGATCGAAAAATCGGACGATGCTAAATGCGATCACTCCGGAAGCTTGAGGTCGTTCTCCTTGATCCAGCCGATGCGTTTGAGCAGCATCGTCAGAAGCACCGAGATCACCACGGGAATAACAAAGCAGATCAGGATCAGACCGATCCAATCCAAAACGCCCACTTGGTCGGGGTAGCCGTTCTTCGGATCAAACCATCCCAGAATGATTCCAACAGGGCCCAAAAGGCCGCAGGTTCCCATGCCCGAATTGATGGGCGCGCCGTACATGCGGAGATGGAAGACGCAGGAGGCGAGCGGTCCCGTGACGAGGGACGCCACCGTGGGAGGGATCCAGATGCGAGGATTGCGAACGATGTTGGGCATTTGGAGCATACTGGTTCCCAGTCCTTGGGAGACAAGTCCGCCCCATTTGTTCTCTTGGAAGCTCATGGTAGCAAAGCCAACCATTTGCGCGCAACAGCCTGCCACAGCCGCGCCACCTGCCAATGCGAGTCCCGGGTCACCCGTTGCCATACCCGAAAGCCCGAGTGCCGCGCAGATCGCTGCCGAGCTGATGGGAAGCGTGAGCGCCACGCCCACCACAACGGAAACGATCAGGCCCATTACAAAGGGCTGCTGGGAGGTTGCCGAGCCGATAAATTAAGTCGGTGCGTAGCGATGTCGTTCGGTGGGC
>JAZSKO010000154.1:0-10581 GCA_045534875.1 Eubacteriales bacterium
TTTTGTCTTCCTAAGACCGCTTGGCCTCCGACTTGTACGAGCTGTGCGAATCGGTAACGCGCTCGTCGTCGCTGTTGTCGTAGGTTCGCTCCTCGCCAAAGGAGATCTTCAACAGATGCTTCGAGAAAAGCTCCTTGATCCGCGCCTTTTCCTCTGCCGAGATCGCTTTGCAATCCTTTTTCTTGAATCGACCGCCTGTTCCCACATAGACATCATTTCTGCCAAAATCGTACCAATTCATGGTTCTACCCCTCCATTTTCGAAAAAATCGGTTCTGATTTGATTATAGCACAACGGGATGGGATTGTCAATGTGTTTTCAGCACAAAAAAGCATTTTAAGGCAAATAGCAATATCTATTTTACGTACAAGATTCTATCATTTTAGTGTTATAGTCAAAGGCTTACCATCAAGCCCAATATAGCATTCACCATCACTATTTTCTGCTTTGGCAAATCCACCACTATAACTACTAATATTTGTATAGCCTTGATTTTTAGAAACAAGTATAGTTCCGTTTACATCCATTACTTCGTATATATTGTCGCTATTTTTATAGACTATTCGACCATCTGAAATTGTAGCACTCTGACAAACAACAGGGGCAACTTTTTGATTGCATTCTTTATCTATTACTGTGAAGTATGTTTTCCTATCCGCTCCTTTTAGCATTATAACTCCAAAATCACCGTCGAATTGAACCGAATCAATAATATCAGAGGTATAATTCTTATATTCGCTATAATCATTTTTATCAACATCAAATATTTTCATGTAGTCACTATCCATGCTTATTAATAAATTGTCATAAGCATAATCGAAAGAGGCAATTTCTTTTATAGAACCATCTGAATTAAAAGCAAAATATGTAGGGGGGGTATCACTGTGACCCGACTCATAGGAATCATAGAAATAATAAATACTGGGTGTCCATCTTGTGCTTGCTTTAACATAAATAACACCATCTACGAAATACCTACTTTTAATCGAACATTCTTCAAACCAAAAAGATTGCTTTGTATTAGTATTGTATAAGATATAATCAAAATTGGTTAAATTTGACGCGCAAAATACGCCTTCGCCTATATATTTGAACCCTGAATCGGGTAACTTTATCCCAGCCGATAACGGTTTTATCCAATTTCCGTTACAATCTAAAACGCCATAAGAATGTTCCTCGGTGGTTATAGTAGATGTGTTTTTATATACCAAAATCATACCATCACCATAGCCGATTATCGAATCAAAAACATCTCCGTCTACAGTAATCGTTTTGTAACCGTTTTCGTCAAACAAAGTGAATATTTTCTTGTCGTCATCAGTATGTGTCGTAACAAAACCAGCTCCATTACCTATTGATGTCCAATTGATATAACTTTCTTCAGAATAGTAAACTATTTCACCCTTTGAATTTATGACACCAGAATAGGTTTTGTCCTTCATTTTGAATTTTATTGTGGCATTTCCATTATAAATACTATTTATCTCTGAAACACTGATATTTGTTCCTGTTTGATTAGAATTGTTTATAGAATTTCCTATTTGTTCATCTGTCATATCGTGGATATACCAGCCATCATTTTCATAAACCATTATAAAATATATTGTTTGTTTTCCTGCACCGGTTAAATCCATCGTTGTTGTTGCAATTGCGTTTGCACTATCTATGACAGTTATATCGGTAACCTCTAATTGCATAAAATCATCCGATGTAATTCCTACTCCCAAGCTGAATAAGTCAGATAAATCTATATTAAAGCCAGCAGCACTTCCGGCAAGCCCACCGAGAAGATTTAACATTGCTTGAAAGGCATTTCTCGTTTTCGCATCGAGACATTCAAGTACAGCTTCCATATCCCCGTCATTGTATGCGGTTACAAAGGTAGTAATCCTATTTTCGATAAGTTCTTCGTTTGTTGGTTGTTTTTCTTTATTACACGCTGAAAGGCAAGGTAGTAAAAGTAGCATTGCCAACAAAAAAGATAAGAAGCGTATGCACATTGAGGCAGGCCTGCTTTTTTGCAAATGTAGTTTGTTTTGATTCATTTTCTTTTCCTCCAAAAAAAGATATAAAAAATAAAAAGTGCGGCTACCGAAGTAACCGCACTAAAAACGCAAACTCCGATAGTCGCCAAACCAACTGAGGAAGCAAGAACTATATCTAATCATGCCACGTCAGTAGGAATTTGCATTTTTACAAATTCATTATTGACGCGACAACAAAAGGGTATAACTACCCCATAAGGATAAAAATAGCCCTTGCTTTTTTATTCAGTTGGTTTGGCATACTTATTATAGCATAGAATTTGCGATGTTACAAGTGATTTAGTAAAAAATTTTTAATTTTGTTTTGGATTGTACGGTCGCGAAGCGAATTCCGCACCAAAAAGGCAGGAGGGCGATTGCCCTCCTGCCTTTTTGGTGCGGAAAACGGGACTTGAACCCGTACGGTGTGAACCACACGCCCCTCAAACGTGCGCGTCTGCCAGTTCCGCCACTTCCGCTTCGCCTTTTTTTCGGCTCGTTTATTGTACCATATTCTTTCGATTTTGTCAAGTCTTTTTTCTAACTTTTTCCCTTTTTCTGTCCTTATACCGTCATATCGAAGCGGTTAGAGCAGCAGGGGCAGCAAACCGTATGCTTCCCCTTGATCCTCGGCAGTCGCAAAACACGCTTGCAGGACGGGCATTTTTGATAGACATGCGTCTTGCGATCCTTGATCCGATTCTTCGTGAGCCGAAACCATCCTCCGATGCGCTTCCAAAAGCCAAGGAAGGCTCTGTTCTCCTTTTGTCTTTTGTAGATGTTCCGCGACAGCATCCGAAAGACGGCATAGCCGATCAATCCCAGCGTTACCAAATGGATGATCAGATTGGCGATCCCGTTTCGGATGAACAGATCCACCACCGACAGCACCAGCGCCGTCCACATCGTGATCTGGCAAAGGCGGTCGGGGCCGTTGCGCCCGATCCAAAATCGCACGAGCTTTTCTCGAAATTTCATACGTTTCCCTTTCTATCTTCAAAAAGAGAGACACCGCCTGAAAGGATCTTCCACACGGTGTCTGTTGCCCTTTTTGGTCGTTACGTGGCCGCTTTTAAGGTGATGGTCAAGGTCCTTTCCTCACCCATGCGATCCACCTTCAATTCAATCTTGTCGCCTGCTCGGTAGAGATAGAGCTGTTCCTTCAAGTCATCCACATTCTTGATGCGTACTCCGTTGATCTCAAGCAGGATGTCTCCCACCTTCAAATAGCCCTGCGCCGAGCTTCCCGCCGTGATCGAGGTGACCAGCACGCCATCCTTCGTGGCGGCATAGTCCTCCGTGATCTGGTCTCCCGCCACGACCGAGGTTGCCTGAATGCCCAGTGTAGGTCTTACTCTTGCCACCGAGGAGCGCACGCCGTCGGTGTTTCCGTTCGCCAAGAACGCCTCCACCAGCTCCATCGCGCCGTTGATCGGGATGGCAAGGCCCAAGCCCTCATAGTCCGACATTTTTCTCGTCACGATTCCAATGACCTCTCCCTGTCCGTTGCAGAGCGGGCCTCCCGAATTTCCGGGGTTGACCTGCGCGTCGGTTTGGAGCATGTTCATGTCAATGATGCGATTCTTTTCCTCCACCGAGATCTCACGATCCACGGCCGAGATGATGCCCTTTGTGGTGGTCCACGGGCAATATTTTCCTGCGGGATTGCCGATCGCCACAGCCAAATCTCCCACCTTCACGGCGTCGGAATTGCCGATGACAAGGGTGGGATAGTTCTCACCGTCCACCTTCAAGATAGCCAGATCGTCGTCGGTGCTGAGCCACAAAAGGGTTGCTCCCAGCTCCTCGCCCGAGTAGAGGGTCACCCGAATGCTCGTGCAGTTCTCCACCACATGGGCGTTGGTGAGCAGGTAGCCGTCGGATCGGATGAAGAATCCCGTTCCGAAGCCCGATTGCTCGGTTCCCGATGCATACACCAGCACCGTTCCCGGGTTGACGAGCTCCGCGATCTCGGAGACCTCCAAATCATGATTCGACGAGAGCTGATTGATCAGCAAGGTTCCGATCAGAATACCGATGCAGGCCAAGAAGGCGGCCGCCATGATGATGGCATACACCCACGCTCCCTTTTTCTTCTTTTTCTTTTCTCCGTTGTCGTATGCGACCTGCTCGCGATAGGTCCACCGATAGGTGTAGGGCTTCTCTGCGAGCTCATCGACCAAAACGGGGCTTTTGGGAAGCTCTGCCGCGGGGGTACTCTCCTCCGCCTCCGTCTTTTGCTCCACGGGCTCTGCCGTTGGCTCTGCTGTCGGCTCTGCCGTTGGCTCTGCCATTGGCTCGTTGCCCTCATCAACGGGAATGCGCTTTTCTTCGTTTTGTCCGTTTTCCATTCGCTTGACCTCGTTTCTTCGAAAATACGTCGGCTCTTTATCCGTCAGTTCAAGATCTCAAATTTGTAGCCAACGCCCCAAACGGTTTTCAACACCCACTTATCGGAGGCGCCCTCCAGCTTTTCTCTGAGGCGCTTGACGTGAACGTCCACGGTTCTGGAATCCCCCAGATAGTCAAAGCCCCAAACCTTATCCAAAAGCTGATCTCTTGTGAAGACGCGATTATAGTTGGATGCCAAGAAGTACAACAGCTCCAGCTCCTTCGGCGGAACGTCTACCGACCGTCCACAGAGCTTCAGCTCATATTTTTGCAGGCTGATCTCGATGTTTTCGAACTTGATGACCTCGTCATCGTTCTCTCTGGAATGGTTTTGCGAGCGACGGAGCACCGCCTTCACTCTTGCCGAAAGCTCCTTGATATCGAAGGGCTTTACCACGAAATCGTCGGCTCCCAGCTCCAAGCCCAGAACCTTATCGAAGACCTCTCCCTTCGCCGTTACCATGATGATCGGCTTGAAGGAGATCTCTCGGATCTCGCGGCAGACCTGCCAGCCGTCCTTTTTGGGAAGCACAATGTCGAGCAGCACCAGATCCGGCTCGTAGAGCTTAAAATAGTTCAAGCCCTCCACGCCGTCCGACGCGACCTTGACGTTGTATCCCTCGTTTTCAAAATAGTTTTTCATAAAATCGCTGATGTCGGGATCGTCGTCTATCACCAGGATCTTTGTATCGGTCATGGTTTGTTTCCTCCTGTATTTTGTCTGCGCTCCTGCTATGTTACCGATAGTATAGCAATGCAATGGGGTATTTGTGTGACGGAATTATGAATATTCTCCGAGAGGAATATGTCACACAAGCGAACAAATTTGTTGTCTTTCTCTTATTATAACACAATCTTGAACGAATTGCAAATGTTTTCTTGCTTTTTTTGAATTTTTTATAGATTTTTTTCGTTCCCCTTGCTTTTTTGGTGGCAATCCGATATAATGAAAGGAGAAAATACGCCATCCTTCGACCGAAAGGAGATTCTATGCCCAGCATCGAGCTTTCTTATGTGAACATCGCCTTGGATTCCTTCGGGCTGATCGTTTCTCTTATCATGTTTGCCTCCGGCTTTGGGGATCTGACCCGGAAAAAGCATGGATCGAGACACTTTTTGTTTCTGCTCTCGTTCGTGATGCTTGCCTTGGTTGCCGATATCGTCAGTTGGATCGGAGAGGGGAACGTCGCCCTTCGCTACCTCACCCTGATCGCGAATGCTATGGCCGCCTGCTCAGGACAGCTTGCCATCATCTGCTTTATGGGATACCTGACCAACAGTCTTTACGGAAACAGCCGCGCGGCTGTCTGCATCCTCAGGATCTTTCAGGTGCTGTGCGTGCTGTCGCTTCTCTTTGCGATCGGAAACATCTTTGGAGGCTACGCCTTCTTTGTGGACGAAACGGGACATTACGTGCAGAGCGCAAACACGGGAATGGTCATTTTGTATCTGCTCTTCCCCTTGCTCTCCTTCCTTGCTCTGATCCTGATGGCTCTCTTTGCCACGCATTCTGCCAAGGTCAACCGCTTCCTCTTTATTCTCTACACGCTGTTCCCAGTTGCGGGGATCGTGGCGGATTACCTCCTACACAGTCTTTCCCTGACCTATATCAGTCTTGCGGTAAGCGTGTTGGTCATATACACGGGCATTTTTGTCCAAAAGCAAAAGCTGATCGAAGCGCAGAAGCAGACCCTGATGCTCTCGCAGATCAATCCCCACTTTGTTTACAATACTCTCTCCACCATTGCCTCCATGTGTGATCTTTCCCCCAAGCTCGCCAAGAGCCTGACCTTGGATTTTTCCACCTATCTTCGTCGGAATCTGGACACGCTGTCGGGAGAGGATCGCATCCCCTTCGACAAGGAGCTGGAGCACGTGGAATGCTATTTGAAGATCGAGAAGGCTCGGTTTCGGGAGCGATTGAACGTGATCTACGCGATCCAATGCCGCGACTTTTTCATCCCTCCCCTTTCGGTACAGCCGATCGTGGAGAACGCGGTTCGTCATGGGATCACGAAGAAGGCGTCGGGCGGGACGCTTCGCATCTCCACCTATGCGACCGACCGTCACTACATCATTGAGATCCGCGATGACGGCGTTGGCTTTGACACCGAGCAAGCGCCTCGAACGGACGGCAGAGCGCACGTGGGATTGGAAAACGTGCGAAATCGGATCGGCGGTCTTTGCCACGGCACGCTTACGGTAAAAAGCACGGTGGGCGTTGGCACGCGCGTGACGATCGAGATCCCGAAGAAAGGAAACACGCATGAACATACTGGCGATTGACGATGAATATTACGCCTTGGAGCTGATGAAGCACGCCTTGGAGGAGGTTGCCTCGGGCGCGACGGTCTATCTCTGCCGCGACGTGCAGAGCGCACTCGCAACAGCGCGGGAGCAGGTGATCGACGTGG
Source organism: Eubacteriales bacterium (assembly GCA_045534875.1). GTDB lineage: Bacteria > Bacillota > Clostridia > Oscillospirales > CAG-272 > UMGS1865. The sequence goes on from JAZSKO010000154.1 coordinate 6,830, forward strand.
CCTTTCTGGACATTCATATGCCCGAGCGCAACGGCATTGAGCTGGCGCGTGACTTAAAGCGCATCCATCCCAAGATCAACATTGTGTTTGCCACGGGCTTTTCGGAATATATGAAGGAAGGAATTGATCTGCGGATGAGTGGGTACATCCTCAAGCCCGTCACCCCCGAGGCGGTGCGCGTGGAGCTGGAAAACCTGCGGAATCCCGTGGAGTGGGTCCCCACGCAACGCATTCAGATCCTGACCTTCGGGAACTTTGATGTATTCATTGACGGCGTCCCCTTGAAATTTGAACGAAAGCAGGCCAAGGAGATCCTTGCCTATCTCGTTGACAAGCGCGGCACCTCGGCCACCTACCCCGAGCTTGGCGCGATCCTTTGGGAGGACGAGGAATACGACCGCACGAAGCAGAAGAATTTACAGGTGTACGTGGCAAGCCTTGTCAAATCTCTGAACGCGGTCGGCGTTCACGATCTGATCCTGCGAAACCGCCAAGGACTGCTTTTGAACACCAAGATCGTGGATTGCGACTACTATCGTTTCCTGTCGGGAGACACGCGGGCGATCAATTCCTTTACGGGACAGTACATGAACGCCTACTCTTGGGCAGAGTTTACGGTTGGATACTTAGAAAATCAGGTGCAACAAACGCATCATTGACAGAAAAAATCGGCAGATCGAAAAAATTTTTTCGAATCTGTCGATTTTTTCTTTTTTTGTAGTCACCGTGTAGTCATGGCGTGATACACTATCCGCGTGAAGCTGAAAAAGGCTTTTGAAAATGAAATCGAACGGGGTCTAATAGGGAGGGCTTCGTTGATTAATAAAACTCTTTGAAAAGGAGAAAACAACAATGAAAAAAAGAAGAACACTCATCATCACGCTCATGCTCGTGGCCGCTCTGGCTCTTGGAATCGGTTATGCTGCCTTTTCCTCGGAAATGATCATCAACGGTGAAGCCGACCTGAACGCAACCGCATCGCAGGTGGTTTTCAGCGCCGCAGACGAAACGGCTGAAACCAGTGCAAACGTAGAGGTCACCGTCGGTGGTCTCGACACCAAATCGCTCTCGCTTGACGTAACCGGCTTCCAGAACGCAGGCGATAAGGCGGTTGTTCAGGCTAAGATCAAGAACCCCCACGACTTCCCCGTAACCATTTCGGATTTCACCGATGTGGACGGTGTTGAGGAAAAGAATGCCGCAGGCAACTACTACTTCACCATCACCTGCGTCGGCATGGCAGATGGCGACGTGATCGCCGCAGGCACCGAGAAGACCATCGTTATAACCATCGTTTGCAACGCTACCTCTGCCAGCACGGTCACCGAGAACTTCACCATCGGCTTCCGCGCAAACGCTACCTGATCGTAGCCGCTTGAAGCAAGTCGAGACGAAGTTCGTCTCCATTAAGCTCTAACCGAACATACTACCAACAGAAAGGAGGATGGCAACATGAATGCCGATAAGAAAAAGCTCTACCTGATATCCCTCATCCTGCTTGCTGTCCTCCTTGGAGCCTTTTTCATTGGCTTGGAGATCAGCAGGCTCATCACAGCCCTGCTTCTGATCCCCTTGACGGTCTTGGTCTGCCTACTGATTCGGAAGCGCACCTCGGCCGAGGTCCAAAAGAAGGAGGTCCTCCTGCTTTGTTGCGTGATGGCGGTGCTTTCCGTCGTTGCGATCGAGCTGACGGGTCTTCACTTCTCCTTCTACAAAAATCCCTATTTTGTAGACCTTGAGATCCTGATCCAAAGGGTGATCCCACTGGCTTTGATCATTGTGACCACCGAGATCATTCGAAGCGTGCTGTTAGCTCAGAAAAACAAGCTCGTTGGTGTTCTGGTCTATCTTTCCTGCGTGGTTGCCGAGATGCTCATGCTTTCCAATGCGGTCGGCATCTCGAGCTTCAACCGCTTCATGGATCTGATCGGACTCACGCTCTTCCCCGCGGTCAGCGCAAACATTTTCTATCAGTATGTTTCGCGCCGCTTTGGAATGCTACCAAACATCGCATTCCGCCTGATCACGACGCTCTACATCTACTTCATCCCCGCAACCACGGGCATGAACGATGCTCTGCGCGCCTGCATCAAGATCCTTCTGCCGATCGGTTTGCTTGCCTTGACGTCGGCGCTGTTTGAAAAGAGAAAGAAAAATGCTCTGCAAAAGCCTCATAAGCTCGGTGTGGTGGGAGTCGCCTTGTCGATCGCCGTTATGGCTTCCATTGCTATGCTGATCTCTTGCCAATTCCGATTTGGCGCGCTCGTTATTGCAACGGAAAGCATGACGGGTGAGATCAACAAGGGTGACATGATCATCTACGAACGATATGAGGGTCAGCCGATTGAGGAGGGACAGGTCATCGTCTTTCTTCAAGAGGAATCCAAAATCGTACACAGAGTGGTGAAGATCGAGCACGTCAACGGCGAAACCCGCTACTTTACCAAGGGCGACGCCAATGAGAGCCTCGACGCCGGCTCGCGATGCGCCTCCGATATCGTTGGCTTGACCGACGTGAAGGTGGCGATGGTGGGCTACCCTACCCTGTGGCTCAGAGAATTGTTTACAAACAAATAAAAATAAGAAAGAAAGGAGGTTCCCAATATGTCTGAATCCGAGAAGAAAAAACGCACCCAATACCGTGCGAATCGCAAACGGTGGATCCTGATCCAATCGCTTGTGTTGGTGATCGTGTCGCTTGCCGTTCTGATCTGCGCGATCGTTTCCCACCAGCTCAACAAGACCTACTACATCGGCTACACCGAGAACGGAAGCATCGACTATGACGTTTACTTAAAGGAAAACGAATTCTACGATACCCCGTATCTGGAAAAGGATCAATCCTATGTCGCGTCTCTGATCGACAAGATCATCACCAATTTCAACTATGAGATCGATATGGACACCGACAATGTCAACTATCGCTATTCCTACTCGATCAACTCGCGCTTGGAGATCATTGACGACACGTCCGGCGTGGCGATCTATAATCCCAAGTATGAGCTTGTGAATGTGGAAAACAAGGTGCAGAACAGCACCGATCGGTTGTCGATCAATGAGATCGTTGTGCTCAACTACGATGAATACAACAATCTTGCCAACCGTTTTTTGGCGACCTATGCCCTGACGAAGACCACGAGCCACATCGTTGTGACCCTGACGGTCGACGTTCTCAGCGATTGCACCGCGTTCTCGGGAACCAGCGTGGACACATACTCCTCCGAATTGCGTATCCCCTTAACCACCCAAACGGTCAACATCAAGATGACGTCGTCTGTTCCTGACGGAGAGTCCAAGATGATGGCCTGCACCAGAGGTGTGGGAAGCGAGGTCTTCAAGACCACCGCCATCGTGCTTGCCGTTGTGGACGGTCTGCTCGCGCTCCTTCTTGCGGCCTTCGTCTTCTTTACCAGAACCGAGGATATTACCTACACGGCGCAGGTGAACCGCGTGCTGTCGCAGTATAAGTCCTACATTCAAAGGATCAACAATCTCTTTGAGACGCGCGGCTATCAGGTTGTGATGGTCAACGCCTTCGACGAGATGCTGGAGATCCGCGACACCATTCAGGCTCCCATTTTGATGTATGAAAATGCAGACAAGACCTGCTCGCGCTTTATGATCCCCACCGACAGCAAGCTCCTGTATGTCTATGAGATCAAGATCGACGGCTACGTTGAGCCAGAGGTCGAGGACGAGAAGACCTGCGAGCCTGTGACGATCGTGAAGCCGAACATCACCAACGTGGTTCG
>JAZSKO010000057.1:0-12902 GCA_045534875.1 Eubacteriales bacterium
TCTTCCTAAGACCGCTTGGCCTCCGACTTCATCATGAGGGAGAGGAGCCCGCCTGTGAATACGGTGGCTATAAGCCGTACGATTCCTGTATGCGCTGTGAGTACGACACATATGAAGACATCCCTGCCACCGACCACCCGAAGGCCGAGTGGGTGGTGACCCTTGCCCCCACCGAGACCACCAAGGGCATCCGCGAGTTCCATTGCGAGGATTGCGGCAAGCAGGAGCGCATTGAGATCCCCGAATCCATCTATACGGACGGTCTTCTCTATGATATCTGTGATACCGTAACCGACGAGTGGATGGTGATTGGCATCGACCGCCGAGTGAACCCCGACGCAACCGTCATTTCGATTCCGAAGACCTATATGGGCGAGAAGATCAGCCGAATCGCTGACTACGCATTCGAGGAGGACACGTCCATCACCGAGATCCATATGGATCGCTCCAATATCGACACCGTAGGGCTTGCCTCCTTCCGCGGATGCACCTCTCTCACCACCGTGAAGCTCGGACAAAGCACGAAGGCGATCAAGGAATATGCCTTTGAGGGCTGTGCAAAGCTGGAGACGGTTGATTTTTCGACCGTGGAGACCATCTGTCTGCACGCCTTCAAGGAATCGGGACTCAAAGCGATCTCGCTTCCCAACACGCTCCAAACCATCGAATCCGAGGCGTTTCTCAACTGTAAGTCGCTCAAAACCGTCACCGTCTCCACCGGCACATCCTACATCGTAAGTGGCGCGTTCACCGGCTGTGACACCTTGGAGACCTTGACCGTTCCCTTCATCGGTGCGAACATTGAGAGCACAAGCTATGCGGACACGCTCGGCTTCTTCTTCGGCGCCGCCGACTATTCCGAGAATGCCGAATGCGTACCGAGCAGTCTGAAATATCTGACGGTGACGAACGAGACGAACGTAAAGTATTATTCCTTCTACGAATGCAGCTCTCTCGTTACCATCACGCTCCCCGACACACTGGTTTGGAGCTATCGCGACACGGGCTACGATCTGACGGGATGCACCTCCCTTTCCTTGAAGGCTTACGGAAACGGACTGTACCTGTCGAGCGTCTCCGAGCCCTACTATCTGCTTGCCAAGCCCCTGAACGCAGACGTCACGGAGCTGACAACGCACGCAAACACGAAGATCATCAACAAAAATGCCTTCTACGGACACGCCAATCTTCGCTCCCTAACGGTGGGCGGCGCGGTGATCCTGATCGGTAGCGAGGCCTTCCGCGATTGCGCGTCGTTGCAAACGGTAACCATCACCTCTCCCTTGAAATACATCTGCCATTCCGCCTTCTGGGATTGCTCCGCGCTAAACACGATCACCCTTCCCGAAACTCTTTTGGAGATCAACGGCTCGGCATTCCGTAATTGTTCGAGTCTGACGAGCGTGGTTCTGCCTGCGTCTGTCCGTTATATCGGAACGAACGCATTTTTGAATTGCGGACTCACCTACGCCAAGCTCGGAAAGACCACGGGCTGGTACCATTCAGAGAAGGGCTTTATCAAGTATGGGGTTCTTTTTGAGAATCTGTCCGATCCCTCCGCCTTGGCCGTTTACCTGTCCAACACGATGGCAGACGGTTGGTGGGAAAGAAGCGACACAAACGGCTGATATCTCGTTTTTTACACCGCAGATCGGTTTGATCTGCGGTGTTTTTGGTTTTTCTTTTTGTCTTTTTTCACCAAACCTCTTGTATTGCGTTCCGATTTGTGATAAAATGATGGGACAGAAGTTCCACAATTTTTGAGAAGCAGGTGATGATCATGAAATGGACTTTGAAGGGCTTCGATGCAATTTCGAAGGGTACGTTCGGGAACGCAGGACAAAATCTCTATGTTTCTAAAAAGGGCGTGCTGCAACGGATCTGGCAATTCGACGTCAACAGCGACGGCTTTGTTGACCTGTTCGTCACGAACAGCCACGGCTACAACGAGCACCCCTACGCGCACATTATTTCCGATCCCACGGGAGAGGCGACTTTGCAGAACGTCCTCACTCAAAACGGACAGGCAGGTCAGGTTGCCGACCTGAACGGAGACGGCTACGATGATCTCATCATCGCCTCCGCGAACGACGGTCACCACATGGATCTGTCCTCCTATGTATATTTCGGCGGAGAATCGGGGATCACCGAGAACCGCAAGGTCGATCTGGCCGCGAAGGGATGCACCTGCGTCTCCACAGGGGACGTGGACGGCGACGGTAAGCTCGAGATCTGCTATCTGCTGGAACATCCCAAGTTCTATTTTGAGACGGATAAGGGTCGCTTTATTCGGGTCTATCATGTCTCCGAGTACGGCATCCGCATCGACGACTATCACGACTACCCCGCCTCTTGGACGAAGGACGGCGTCACCGAGCGCATCACGTGGTTTGTTGCCGAGGATATCGACGGCGACGGTCGCGCGGATCTCTACTGCCGCACGAGCAGTGGAAGATGGCTGATCCTTTGGAGCGGCGAGGATGGCTTCTCCTTAGACAACGCCACCGAGGTCCTCTGCCCCACCGACGACAACAAGCGCTTCAACCTCTTGGAGTTTGGTGGCGGAAACGTGCTCTTTAACGAATTCACCCGTCCGAGCGTGCTTTCGCTGGAAGGGACGAAATATGTTTTCTACGCCGATGCGAAATCGGTGAAGCTGCTACGCTTTGCCGGCAGAACCATTGCCGAGACGCGTGAGCTTGCCGTTCCGAACGTGCAATCCATCGCCGTCGGTCACATCAAGGGTGGAGACCGCGAGGATCTGGTCATGCTTCAAGTGAACAGTCTTACCGATCAGCACGCACTGATCTTTTACGGGGAAACCGGCTACGAAACGCCCTCTCTCTCCCTGCCCATCAAGACGCCCAGAGATATCCTGCTCTGCGATTTCTCCCAAAACGGTCACGACGATCTGGTCGTGGTCCAGGGACGGGACGAGACCGCCTTCACCACCGAATCGCTCTTGTTCGTCGCGGATGAGAAGGGCCTTTCGGTTGAGCCGAAGCGGTTTGTCACCCACAACTGCGTGGAGGCCTTCGCCGCCGATTTCACCAAATCGGGCAAAAAGAGTTTGGTGTTTATCAATCAGCAGGAAAGCTATTCCTACGGTCACGTTCCCGTGTACGTCTATTTGGGCTCGAAGGACGGCTTCTCTCCCGACAACCGTCTGGAATTCCCCGGTCACTCGGCCGGCACGATGATGCCGATCGACTTTAACGATGACGGTCACACCGATCTTTTGGTCCTCCACAACGCGGAGGATCAGCCGCACAAGGAACCGCCCGCAGACCTCTATTGGGGTGGCGAGGATGGTCTCTCGACCGATCGCGTGGCGCAATTCCCCGCGCCCTTGGCATGGGGTGGTCATTGCGCCGATCTGAACAAGGACGGCTATCTGGATATTATCGCCGCCTGCGGAAGTAAGCTCCGCATTCTCTACGGTAGCGAAAAGGGCTACTGCGAGGAAAACACGGTCATTCTCGATCCCTCCAATGAAAACGAGCCGCCTGTAAGCGCGCTTTGGCCCGCTCTCGCCGATCTCAACGGAGACGGCTGGCTGGATATGGTCGTTCCCTACTCCCTGCGGAATTATAGCTGTATCTTCTGGGGCGGCCCGAACGGTTACTCCCTCGACAACTGCCAAAAGCTCCCGCTTGAATGCGGTCTGTGCGTTCGCATTGCCGATCTGAACAAGGACGGCTATCCCGATCTGGTGTTCGGCTCGCGCGTGAGTCGTCACAAGAATCGCGACCAGGAGGGCACGGTTACCATCTTCTGGGGAGGTCCGAACGGCTATTCCGCCTTCAACTGCTGTGTTCTTCCCTCCTATCAGAGCAACAACATCACCATCGCCGATTTCACGGGCGACGGTTGGCTGGATATCTTCGCGTCCTCCTACTTTAACAGTCGCGAGCGCGATATCAACTCCTTCATTTACTGGAACGACAAGGGCAATTTCTCGCTGACGAACCGCCGACGCTTCTTTGCCCACTCCTCCTCCGCCGCATGGGCGTGCGATTTCAACGAGGACGGCTACACCGACATCTTCCTCAGCCACCACCGCGCCTATGGAAACCACAACACCGAATCGGCGATCTGGTGGAACGGGCCCGACGGCTTCCATGAGGAAAACCGCACGTGGCTTCCCACCATCGGCCCGCACGACCTCGTTCCCACCGATTGCGGCGATCTGATGAACCGCGATCCCGAGGAGACCTACATCACCCCCGTCGCGATTGTGGAAGCGCTGGGCGAGGTTGGTTGGACGGCGGAGCTCCCGATCAAAACATGGGTCAACTGCCAGATCCGCACGGCCGAGACCGAGGAAGACCTGAAAACGGCATCCTTTATCGGCCCTGACGGCACCGACGGCACGCGATTTGCCTGCCGCGAGGCGATCCCTGCGGAGTGCGTCAAGGGAAAGTACCTGCAAATCAAGCTCTTTATCGGCGCGGTCAATTCCGGCAATACCCCGCGTATCACGGAAATCTTCGCCAACTAAACAGAACGCCACCGATACGATGTGTCGGTGGCGTTCTTCGAATACAAAAAGCCTTACCGCTCCAAGGGGTGCGGCAAGGCTTTTTTCGTTAGGCATCTGCGTAGCGACGCGTGGTGATCCATTGGATGATCCCAAAGAAGACAGCAAGTGCTACGGCCAACCAAATGGCAACGCGGCTTCCCCCAAGATTGATAAAGTTCAGATTCGGCCAAATTCCGCTCAGGGCACTGATGAGAAGCACGCCTCCCGCATAGGAGGTCATCAGAATCACCATCAAGCGGAGCAGGAAGGTTGCCAGAAGTGCCACAAGCAGGCCTCCGCCAAGCGCCAACAGGGCGTTGGCAAACACGTACTGGTACACGAGCTGATAGCCAAACAGGGCAAACATAGCAAACAGAACGTGAAGCGAGCGTCGCCATCCGATGATCAAAAAGCCTGCGGCGAGGATCACGCCAAAAAGGTAGCCCACCCAATTCGGCACCTTAGAGAACCAAGAAAGGTCTGCCTTCATCACGTTGAACAGCTCCATGCCAACGATGTATCCGATCCCCGTTACGCTCAACGTGCTGATCACCTTGATCAGATGGTAGCCCGCAAGACCGATCAGTCCCGCGCAGACCGCCATGGTGATAAACAGGAGCATAGATTTAATATGTACCTTTTCAGCCAGCTCCACCAGCCACTCGTTCGTCTTGTCCAACAATCCGTAGAGGTCCAGCTTCATGATCGAAGCGAGATTCATGTATCATTCCCTCCGTTTCTGTTTCTTTCATCACCTAATATTATAATCCATTTCCACCCATTTTGTCAATAGAAATTTGCAGAAAAAGGGGTTTTCAAAAAAACAGACAGGTTTTTTTGCTTTATTTTCAAAATCTTGTTTACTTTTTCCGAAAGAAATGGTATAATGAAATGGAATATAACTGCTCTTACGCACGAAAGGAGACTCCATATGGAAAAGCATCCAAACAGCGAAGCCATTTCCTATCTTGCTCGCGGCTTTCTCACCTTGGAGACGCAGGACGAATGCATCCGCTTTTTGCAGGACATCTGCACGGTTTCCGAGCTCAATGAGCTGGCGCGCCGCTTCCAAGCCGCCAAAATGCTGAAAAGCAACATGATCTACACCGAGATCGCCAAGAAAACAGGGCTCTCCACCGCCACCATCAGTCGCGTGAACCGCTGTCTCAAAAGCGACACCAGCGGATACTTTACGGTGCTGGAAAGGCTGGCGTATAAACGATGAGCGGTTGCGAGGGATACGGTGCTCTGGCGCGCGTTTACGATCGCCTGAACGCCGAGATTGATTATGCCGCGTGGGCAGATTTTGTGGAGGCCTGCTTCCGTCGTTACCTTCCCGAAAAGCCCTCTCTGGTCTTGGATCTGGCTTGTGGAACGGGAACGATGACGCGTGAATTAGCCCTTCGCGGTTACGATATGATTGGCGTGGACGGCAGTGAGGATATGCTCTCCGAGGCCTTTGCACGCACAGCCGATTGCGGCGTGCTGCTCTTACATCAGGATATGCGGAGCTTTGAGCTTTACGGAACGGTCGGCGCGGCGGTGTGCTGTCTGGATAGCCTGAACTATCTGTTGGCCGACGGAGAGCTCAAAACCTGCTTCTCCTTGGTTCACAACTATCTCGACCCCGACGGTCTGTTCCTCTTTGACATGAACACGCCCTACAAGTTTGAGACGGTCTACTCCTCGAACGCCTACATTTTGGAGGACGAGCTGCCTCCCCTTTCCGAGGAGGATCCCCCCTCCGCCGTTTTCTGCGGCTGGCAGAACGAATATCACCCCGAAAGCGGCATCTGCGACTTCCATCTTTCGATCTTCGAGGAGGACGAGAACGGCTCCTATATCCGCTCTGACGAGCACCAGAGAGAGCGTTGCTACTCGCAAAAGGAGATCCTCACGGCGTTAGAATGTGTTGGACTTGAGCCTCTCGGCGTCTTTTCCGATTGGCGCTTCTCCCCCGTCACCGAAACCACCGAGCGTTGGTATTTCGTCGCTCGCTGTAAAAAAGATCCGATTACGGATTGAACAGACTGAAAGGAAACCCAAGTTATGTCATCCACTATCCTGCGCGCCATGACCTCCGACGGAAGCGCGCGTATCCATGTTATCCGCTCCACGGATATCGTGAACCAAGCGATCCAATATCATAAAACCACGCCCACGGCGTCGGCCACGCTCGGCAGACTTCTCACTGCCACCTCGATCATGGGCTGCATGCTGGGAGAAAAGAACGACACCATCACCCTCTCGCTCAACGGCGACGGCCCTGCGGGTCGCGTGCTGGCAGTTTCGGACTATATCGGCAACGTGCGCGGATATATCCAGAATCCGCAGGTCGAGCTTCCCTTGAAGGCAAACGGCAAGCTCGACGTTGGCGGCGCTGTGGGACAGGGACTTCTCAACATCATCCGTGACCTCGGCTCGGATGAGCCCTACAACGGCTCGATCGAGCTGGTGAGCGGCGAGATCGCCGAGGACATTGCCGCGTATTTTGCCCAAAGTGAGCAGATCCCAACGGTTTGCGCGCTGGGGGTCCTGGTGGACGTGGACGGCTCCTGTCGCTCGGCAGGCGGCGTTCTGGTCCAGCTCCTTCCCTTCGCCGATCCCTCGGTGGTGGATCTCTTGGAGCGGAATGCTCGCGATCTTGCCAACGTCTCGCGTCTTTTTGACGCAGGTCTTACCAACCAAGAGATCGCCGACATCGCCCTGCGCGACATTCCCTACGATATCTTTGATGAGTTGGACGTAGAATATCGCTGTACGTGTAGCCGTGAGCGCGTGACCAAGGCGCTGATCACACTTGGTCGGGGTGAGCTTTTGAAGATGCTCGACGAGCAGGTGGCCGAGGGGAAGCCCGCGCGCCTGACCGTGAACTGTCGCTTCTGCGACAAGACCCAGACCTATGACAAGCAGGACGTGGAGGCCATGTTCTCCTGACCCTGCTCCCATCCCCGAGAAAGGAGGCGTCGCATGGCGGAAACCTATATCTTCAAGCGATTGGAGAAAAAATATCGGATCAACGAGGACACCTGTCGCGCGCTTCTGGATCTCATTGGGGAGCATTTGGAGCCCGACCCATACGGAAAAAGCACCATTTGCAGTCTTTATCTTGATACGCCGTCCTTTCTTCTCATCCGCAACTCCATTGACGCTAAGGGCTACAAGGAAAAATTGCGTCTGCGAAGCTACGGCATCCCATCCCCCGACACCAAGGTCTTTTTGGAGCTGAAAAAGAAATACAAGGGAGTGGTGTATAAGCGCCGCGTCAAGCTCCATCTGCAAGACGCGCTGGACTACATACAGGGAGGCGAGCCTCCCAAGGATTCACAGATCATGCGCGAGATCGACTACGCCATGACCTTTTACGGGCATCCCAAGCCCGCCATGCTGATCGCCTATGAGCGAGACGCCTACTATGCCTCGGCCTATCCGGGTCTTCGGATCACCTTTGACCGTGACCTGCGCTATCTTCTTACCGATCGCTTTCCCGAGAAAGCCGAGGACGGGGAGCGCATCCTCCCCCCCGACCAGATCATTATGGAGATCAAGACCGACGGCGGAATGCCACTTTTCCTGACAAAGGCTCTCGATGCCTGTGGTATTCTTCCCTCCTCCTTCTCCAAATACGGTCGTTCCTACTTGAAGCTCTTGGATGAGGGCAGGATTCCCGCCTTCCCAAAGAAGCCGCAACCCACACCCCTTGATTCTGAAAGGAGACAACACCATGGCTCAGCTGTTTCAACCCGTCCTTGACGGAGGTCTCACCTTGGGAGACTACCTCCTTTGCACCTCCATCGCTCTGCTCTGCGGCGTTTTGGCCGTGCTCGTCGCGTCCTTCCGCTCCCATCCCACCAAGAGCTTTCTGCTCACGGTCCTGCTTCTCCCCACCATCGTGGAGACGGTGATCTTCATGGTGAACGGAAGCATTGGAACCGGAATTGCCGTGGCGGGCGCCTTCTCGCTGGTGCGCTTCCGCTCCGTCCCCGGAAAAGCAAGAGAGATCGCCTTGATCTTCCTTGCCATGACCGCAGGTCTTGCCTGCGCGACGGGATATGTTGCGATCGCTCTGCTGTTCACCTTGATCGGCGGTCTTCTGACCGTCCTGTTCTCCGCGATCCCCTTGCGGATGGAGCGCGAGATGGATCTGCGGATCACCGTTCCCGAATCGCTCAACTATGCCGACGCCTTCGATGATCTGTTCCGTGAATACACGCGCTCGGCTCGCTTGACCTCGGTCAAGACCACGAATATGGGAAGCCTTTACAAGCTGACCTACAAGGTGGAGATGAAGGACGCCTCCGCCTCCAAGGAATTCATCGACGCGCTCCGTTGCCGCAACGGCAATTTGGAGATCGCTTTGGCCGACGCGCCCGACAGAGGAGAAGAATTATGATGCGCCGTATTATTACCGTCATCCTTTGCCTGTTGCTCTCGTGCTGTCTCCTCGCCTCCTGCGGCGATCCCATTGACCTGAGCGGCGCGACCACACCCGTCACCGACGCGTCGGGCAATCCCGCAAAGCCCGCTCCCGTGATCGGGGATCTTTCGGATGGTACGGTGGAGGACGCCTTGGCCGATCTTTCGGGCATGGATTTCACCTTCTCTCTGCGCGACAAGAAAAAGGACTACGATTCGGTCTACACACGCATCAAGCTCTCGAACGGAGAAAGCACCGTTCGTGGCAGTGGCGCGACGGTCAAAGGGACCGACGTGACCATCACCGATCCCGGCGTTTACGTCATTTCCGGCTCTCCCACAAGCGGCTCGATCACGGTCGAGGTGCCGAAGGTGGAGAAGGTCCAGCTCGTTTTGAAGGGCTTACATCTGAGCAATCCAAAAGGTCCCGCCATCTTCATCAAGAGCGCGGAAAAGGTCTTTCTGACCTTGGTGGAGGGGACCGAAAACACGCTGTCCGACGGCACGCTCTGCTTGGAGATGGACGGCACGACCGAGCTTGACGCGGCTCTGTTCAGCCGCGAGGATCTGACCATCAACGGCGCAGGCAAGCTCACGGTCAACGGAAATTACAAGCACGGAATCCTCTCGCGTGACGATCTGTTGATCACGGGCGGCGACATCACGGTGAACGCCAAAAACGTTGGTCTGAACGGCAAGGATTGCGTAAAGATCGGCGGTGGAACGATCACCGTCACGGCAGGAACAGACGGCATTCGCTCCGATAACATCGAAGATCCCACGCGCGGATTTGTCTATCTGGCGGACGGAACAGTCAATGTGACCGCCGCGCGGGATGCCATCCAAGCCGAAACCGCCGTTTGCATTGACGGTGGCACGCACACCCTGCACACGACCGGCGGTCGCGGCATCAAGGCGGCGCTGGACGTGCGTGTGACGGGCGGCAACGTCACAGTGGATGCCAAGGACGACGCCATTCATTCCAACACCACGGTTTACATCACGGGCGGCAAGCTCCGTCTTACCTCCGAGGACGACGCCATCCACGCCGACACGGCGCTTGGGATCGCCAACGGACAGGTAACGGTCACATCCAGCTATGAGGCCTTGGAAAGCACCCAAGTGGTGATCTCGGGCGGAACGGTCAATCTCAAAGCCACCGACGACGGCATCAACGCGGCAGGCGGCGCAGAGGGCTCTGCCAATGACGCATTCGTGGCCGCAACGGGAAGCGTGACGGTTTCGGGCGGCTACCTTTCGATCTGCTCCTCGGGCGATGGCATTGGCTCGAACGGAACGATCTTAGTTAGCGGCGGCGTGACCCTGCTCTCCTGTGGGACGGGCGCGAACGTGCGTCCTTTGGATGCCAGCATGGGCGCTGTGGTACGCGGCGGCACACTCTTGGCTGTCAGCGCAAATGAAGCCATTCCCGCCCCGACTCTGGTCGAAAACCAAGGACTTGTGACCCTGACGCTTTCCGAGCAACAGGCTCTCGGCGTCTCGCTGGCTCTTTGCAAGGCCGACGGTATGCTTTTGGGATGCTTTACCCCCTCGGTTGCCTATCGCTCGGTGATGGTCTCGGTAGCGGGACTAACGGTTGGAGAGTCCTATCGGCTCCTGCTCGGCGGCTCGGCTGAGAGTGCCGATCCCAACGGCTACGCCTTTGGCGTACCCTACGCGGGAGGCACAGAGGCGCGCGCCTTCACGCTGACCTCTCTTACCGAGATCCAATAAAACGATCCAAATAATCAAGGAATGGAAACAGGACGAGACATCCCGTTTCCATTCCCTTCTTTTTCCCCTTTTTGTCTTGACTTTTCTGTTTTTTATGGTACAATAGTGGTGTTTGAATTTTTCACGCAAAGGAAATTTTTATGAATCAACCAACCCTTGCACGCGAGCCATCCTTCCTTCGCACCATGCTCTCCTTAGCGATCCCCGTGGCTCTGCAAAACCTGCTCACCTCCTGCGCCACCCTCATTGATACGGCAATGGTAGTGGGACTTGGCAACGCCGCCACCTCAGCCATGGGCGTGGCCTCTCGCTTTTCGTTTCTCCTCAACGTCGTTTGCTTTGGCTTCGCCTCGGGCTGTGCCGCGCTCCTTTCCCAATATTGGGGCGTGCAAGACGTCAAGAACATCCGTCGGTCTGCGGGAATGGCGCTCTCTCTTTCCATGCTCTTTGGTCTGGTCTACACCGTCCTCTTGGCCGCGATCCCCGTCCCCTTGATGCGGATCTTTACCGATGATCCCCTGACCGTGGAGCTGGGAGCCGGCTATCTTCGCATTTTCAGCATATCGGTTCCCTTTTTGGTCTTTTCGCAGATCATGTGCACGGCTCTGCGATCGGTGGAGCGCGTGAATATCCCGCTCATCTCCTCGGCCGCCGCCGTGGTGACGAACACATTTCTGAATTACTGCCTGATCTTCGGTCATTTCGGATTCCCCACGCTCGGACTTCGCGGTGCGGCGGTGGGAACAGTGGCAGGCTGTATCCTGCAAGCCCTGATCCTTCTGTTGGCGATCCTCTTTTCCGATTCTCCCTTTCGCGGACGCGTCGCGGATTTCTTCGCCTTTTCGTCCTCCTTTTTCCGTCGCTACCTCACGATTGCCACCCCCGCCCTGCTCAATGAGTCGCTCTGGGCGATCGGCACGAATGTTTACGTGATGGTTTTGGCGCGTCAAGGGATCGAAAACCACTCCGGCTACACCATCTACGAAAATATTCAACAGATCTTTTTCGTCTTCTTCGTTGGTATTTGCAGTGCCTGCTCGGTGATGGTTGGGAAAAAGGTGGGACAGGGCAACCATCGCGACGCCTACCTCTACGGCAAGCGATTCGCCATTCTGACGCCGATCATGGGCGTGATCCTCGGCGGACTCTTGATCCTGCTCCGTGATCCGCTCCTTTCGCTCTTTCCCATTGAGACCGAGACGGCGCGTCGGGTGGCATCGAGGTGTCTGCTCTTTTACGGCTTTTGGATCTCCTTCCGTATGATCCCCTACACCCTGATCTGCGGCATCTTCCGCGCCGGCGGCGACACGAAGGCAGGCTGTATTCTGGATATGCTTGGGATGTATCTGATGGGCATTCCGACCGTTCTGATCGTGGGGCTTTGGGTGCGTCCCGCCAATTTCGTCTGGCTGGTGGCGGCTATGTTCATCAGCGAGGACTTGGTGAAGGCGTTGTTGTGCGTGTTGCACTTCCGCTCCAAAAAATGGATCAAGCAGGTCACAGAACCACAGAGTGCTCTCTCGAATGGCGAGAGCGTGTCGAAATAAAGAAAAAACGAGCAAGAGGAACGGACATTTCCGTTCCTCTTGCTCGTTTTCGGTTTCCATTATCGGCGGCTACCGTACATCTTTTCGTAGTAATTCTGATACTCACCGGAAAGGATGGTCTCCCACCAATCCTTGTGCGTCAGATACCAGTCGATGGTCTTGTCGATACCGTCGGCAAAGCGCGTCTCAGGAAGCCAACCAAGCTCGGTGTGGATCTTGGTGGGGTCGATGGCGTAGCGCATATCGTGTCCCTTGCGGTCTGCCACGTAGGTGATCAGGCTTTCGGGCTTGCCCAGCTTCCGGCAGATCAGCTTGACGATGTCGATATTCGCCATCTCGTTGTGTCCACCCACGTTATACACCTCGCCAACGCGACCGTTGTGGATGATCAGGTCGATGGCCTTGCAGTGGTCCTCCACGTAGAGCCAGTCACGCACGTTCTCGCCCTTTCCATAGACAGGCAGGGGCTTGTCGTTGAGGGCATTCGCGATCATGAGCGGGATGAGCTTCTCGGGGAAATGGTACGGGCCGTAGTTGTTGGAGCAACGGCTGATGGAGACAGGAAGTCCAAAGGTGCGGTGGTAGGCCAGCACCAACAAGTCGGCGCTTGCCTTGGACGCGCTGTACGGGCTACTGGTGTGGATAGGCGTTGCCTCGGTGAACAACAGCTCGGGACGGTCGAG
>JAZSKO010000245.1:0-3605 GCA_045534875.1 Eubacteriales bacterium
GAGACCCTTTCTTTCCGAAGAAAGGGTCTCCCTCCCCAAGGTCTTTCTTTCCCTCAAAGGAGCGAGAATTATGCCAGCTCTGCGAAATACTTAATGGTGCGAACCATCTGGCTGGTGTAGGAGTTCTCGTTGTCGTACCACGAAACGACCTGAACCTGGTAGGTATCGTCGTCGATCTTGGTAACCATGGTCTGGGTAGCATCGAAGAGAGAGCCGTAGGTGATTCCGATGATATCGGAGGAAACGAGCTGCTCCTCGGTGTAGCCGAAGGATGCGGGGGAGGCTGCCTTCATAGCGGCGTTGATGCCGTCCTTGGTGATGTCCTTACCCTTCACAACGGCAACCAGAATGGTGGTGGAGCCGGTGGGAACGGGAACGCGCTGAGCAGAGCCGATGAGCTTGCCGTTCAGCTCGGGAATAACCAGTCCGATTGCCTTTGCAGCGCCGGTGGAGTTGGGAACGATGTTCACAGCAGCGGCGCGAGCGCGGCGGAGGTCACCCTTTCTGTGGGGGCCATCGAGAACCATCTGGTCACCGGTGAAGGCATGAACGGTGGTCATGATACCGGAGAGGATGGGAGCGTAGTCATTGAGAGCCTTTGCCATGGGAGCGAGGCAGTTGGTGGTGCAGGATGCGGCAGAGATGATCTGATCGTCTGCGGTCAGAGTTCCCTCATTTACAGAGTAAACGATGGTCTTCAGATCGCTGCCTGCGGGAGCAGAGATAACGACCTTCTTTGCGCCTCCATTGCTGTGAGCCATGGACTTCTCCTTGGAGCAGTAGAAGCCGGTGCACTCGAGAACCACGTCGATCTTCAGCTTCTTCCAAGGAAGGTTTGCAGCGTCCTTCTCAGCGTAGATCTTGATGGTCTTGCCGTCAACGGTGATGGTACCAGCCTCATCGTCTGCGGAAACCTCGTGGTTGTATCTGCCCTGTGCAGAGTCGTACTTCAAGAGGTGAGCGAGCATCGAGGGCTTGGTGAGGTCGTTGATAGCCACAACCGTGTAGCCCTTTGCGCCGAACATCTGACGGAACGCCAGACGACCGATGCGACCGAAACCGTTAATCGCAACTTTTACGTTTGCCATTGGAATTGATCCTCCGTTTTTTCATGTTTTTTTGGTTTTCCAATTTGTCGGAAAAGGAAAGCCTTTCCATACATTCTATATTTTACCGCATTTTTGTCAAACTTACAAGGGGTTTGACGAAATTTTATCATTTTTGTAAGATTCCATCACTATCACCAAAACAGAAAGGCTTATTTTGTTTATTTTACCAACACCCATTCCCTCTGATTTCCTATTTCCGAAAAGCAAACCGAACCAGCGACGGAAGCTCTCGCACGCGGCTCGGCTGATTCAGCATCCTCCACGCCCACTCCATGCCGTGCTCCTGCCAATATTTCGGCGCGCGTTTGACGCTTCCCGACCAAACGTCGAGGCTTCCGCCAAGCCCTGCCGCCACCTTGACCGAGGGCAGGCTCGGCAGATTGTCGCGAAGCCATCTCTCCTGCGTGGGATACCCCATGCAGGCCAGCAGGATGTCGGGTCTGCACGCGCGGATCCATCCGAGAAGCGCCCGATTTTCCTCTCCGTCCTTCTCGAAATAGCCCCAGTAGCATCCGCAAACGCAGAGCCCGGGGAATCGCTCACACAGCCGCTCGGCCGCTGACGAGGCAACGCCGTCTCGCCCTCCCAAGAGGAACACCCGATCCCCACGCTTGGCGGCGGCCTCCAACAGGCGCTCGCCAAAGTCGATCCCCGCCGTCCTGCCGTGAAAGGGCGTTCCCTGCCGCTTGGCCGCCCTGACCACGCCCCAGCCGTCCGGCAGGACCAAGCTGGCGGCATTGAGAAGCCCTCGCTCCTCGGGGTGTCGTTGACAGGAATCCAGCATCCGCGCGTTGGGTGTGACCACCCAGCAGGGACTGTCGGACGATCGCAAAGCGCGCCTCACCGCCTCCTCCGCGCTCAGATCGTCGAATTCCACGCCGCAAACCGATATCTTCATCGCATCCTCCATCCTCTCCCACCCCGAAAAACTCCAAAGGGGGAGCGCTTTCCTTTGAAAAAGGTCTTGACAATCCTCGTCGAACAAGTTATAATAATTATAATGTAAAATGGCGGACTTATGCGGGATCCTTGAAATTGTCGGATTTTTCCTGCCTCGCGCCGCCCCCTCGAAAGGATCAAAAGACTGTCATGGCAAAAAACAACGCAAAAATGGTAGAGCAGATCACCTCCATGGAGGTGGATTTCGGTCAATGGTACACCGACGTGGTCAAGAAGGCCGAGCTGGTGGATTATTCCGGCGTGAAGGGATGCATGATCATCCGTCCCTACGGCTACGCCATCTGGGAGAATATTCAAAAGGATCTGGACGCTCGCTTTAAGGCGCTCGGACACGAAAACGTCTATATGCCCATGTTCATCCCCGAAAGCCTGTTGCAAAAGGAAAAAGACCACGTGGAGGGCTTTGCACCCGAGTGCGCCATCGTCACCGTCGGCGGTCAGAATACCCTGTCAGAGCGTCTCATTGTGCGTCCTACGTCCGAGACGCTGTTCTGCGAGCATTACAAAAACATCATCCAATCCTACCGTGACCTTCCCAAGCTCTATAACCAATGGTGCAACGTGGTCAGATGGGAAAAGACCACCCGTCCTTTCCTGCGCACGTCGGAGTTTTTGTGGCAAGAGGGTCACACCATGCACGAGACAGAGGAGGAGGCGAGACAGGAGACCTTGCAGATGCTTCAGGTCTACGCCGACTTCTACCGTGACACGCTGGCAATTCCCGCTATCATAGGTAAGAAAACCGAGAAAGAGAAGTTTGCGGGGGCGATGGAGACGTATACCATTGAGCCTATGATGCACAACGGTGTGGCACTCCAAGGCGGTACGTCGCACTATTTCGGTACGGGCTTTGCCGAGGCGTTCGGCATCACCTACACCGACAGAGAAAACCAAGTTCGCTATCCCCACCAAACCTCGTGGGGCGTATCCACCCGTTCCATCGGTGCTATCATCATGGCACACGGTGACGACAACGGTTTGATCCTCCCTCCCCGTGTTGCGCCCATCCAAGTCGTCATCATCCCTGCCGCACAGCACAAGGAAGGCGTTTTGGAAGCGGCGAGCGGCTTGCGTGACAAGCTCTCGGAGTCTTTCCGTGTCAAGCTCGACGACAGCGACAACTCGGCAGGCTGGAAGTTCAGCCAGTACGAGATGAAGGGCGTACCCGTTCGTTTGGAGATCGGCCCTCGTGACATCGCAAGCAATTCTTGCGTGCTGGTCAGCCGTGTGACACGAGAGAAGAAGGTGGTCTCCCTCGACAACATCGCAGAGGAAGTACAAGCCATGCTGGATCAGGTTCACGCAGAGCTTTGCGCAAGAGTGGAAGCAAACCTGAAAGAAAAGATGAGTGTTGCTACCACCCGTGAGGAATTTTTGGATATTGCCCAAAACCGTCCGGGTTACATCAAGGCAATGTGGTGCGGCGATACGGCTTGCGAGGAGGAGCTCAAGGACGTCACGGGCGGTGTCAAGTCACGCTGTATCCCGTTTGACGAGGAGCATTTGTCCGACGTGTGCGTATGCTGCGGCAAGCCT
>JAZSKO010000016.1:0-2003 GCA_045534875.1 Eubacteriales bacterium
GCACACGGTACGATTTTGATGACGAAGACTGATACGAGAATGAGAACAATCGGAAAGGATAAAGCAGAATGAACGCAGAGTTTTTTACCGCCCTGGAGCTTTTGGAGAAGGAGAAGGGCATCCCCGCGGATTACATGATCGAAAAGATCGAGGCGGCGCTGGTGGCGGCCTACAAAAAGGAGTACGGCAACAACACCAACGTGCGCGTGCTGATCGACCCCGTAAAGAAGGACGTTCGTCTCTATCAGCAAAAAGAGGTGGTCGAGGTGGTTGAGGACCCCGAGACCCAGATCTCCTTGGAGGACGCGAAGGCGATCGCCAAGAAGCATCGCTTGGGAGGTACAGTGGAGTTCGAGGTGAAGACCAAGAACTTCCGCAGACTCAGCGCGGCGGCCGCCAAATCGGTGATCATTCAGAGCATCCGAGAGGGCGAGCGTCGGGCGATGCAGGAGGCTTATGAGAATAAGCACGAGGAGATCATCACCGCCACCGTCAATAAGGTGGACAGAGAGACCGGAAACGTGGTGCTGGATACCGGAACGAGCAGAGCGGTGCTTTTGCGCTCTGAGCAGATTCCCGGAGAGACCTTCTACGTCGACGATAAGATCAAGGTGTTCGTCATGGAGGTCAACAAGGAGAGCCGCGGACCGATCGTCACCCTGTCCCGTGTTCACGCAGGACTGGTTCGCAGAATGTTTGAGCTTGAGATCCCCGAGATCTCGGACGGCATCGTGCTGGTGAAGGGCGTTTCCCGTGAGGCAGGCTCGCGCACCAAGATCGCCGTGATGTCCCGTGACCCCGACGTGGATCCCGTTGGCGCTTGTATCGGAGCGCACGGCGCGCGTATCTCGGCGATCGTCGAGGAGTTGCGCGGCGAGAAGGTGGACATCGTCAAGTACAGCGAGCAGATGGAGGAGTACGTGGCGTCGGCCTTGGCTCCCGCAAACGTCAACTCGGTCACCATGACCGGGGAGCGCTCCTGCTGTGTGCGCGTGGACGCCGATCAGCTCTCGCTTGCCATCGGTAAGGAGGGACAGAACGCGCGTCTGGCCGCCAGATTGACCGGCTGTAAGATCGATATCAAGGCAGAGGGCGACAACTGATTCGCGCGAAGGCCATAAGTCGGAGCGGGGCAGAATGAAAGACCTCGCAGAGGGAAAGAATGGAAAAGAAAGCAAAAAAGATCCCCGTGCGGCAATGCATGGGATGCAATGAGCATAAGCCGAAGATCGAGCTGCTCCGCGTGGTCAGGAGTCCGGAAAATCAAGTCTCCTTGGACTTCACGGGCAAGAGATCCGGTAGGGGCGCCTACATTTGCCGAAGCCTCAAATGCCTGCAACGGGCAAGAAAGAGCCGTCGGCTGGAGCGCGTGCTGGAATGCGCGATCGAGGAGAGCGTCTACGACGCGATGGAGAAGGAGCTGACCGACTATGACGGTTGAGGCGAGTGAGCGGAGAACGCAGAAAAGCCTGCAAGCCTTGGGGCTGTGCGCCAAGGCGGGAAAGCTGATCGCGGGAACGCCCCTGATCTGTGAAGCGCTCAAAGGACGAAAAAAGCCTTATTTGGTGGTGGAGGCGGCGGATAACGCGAAAAACACCGCCAAGCGGCTCGAGGACCGTTGCGCCTTCTACGGAGTGGAAAAGCTCCGCTTGGAGGTAAGCGGCGAGACCTTGGCGCAGGCGCTCGGAAAAAGGGCGCGCATCGCCGCCGTTGCCGTGACCGACGAGCATCTGAGCCGTCTGGTTCGGGGAACGATGGTGGTAGCCTAAATGGGATTGAACCAATAAGGTTTTTGACAGCAACTCGTTGTCTATCCATCGGCAAAAAAACTCGCAATATCTGCATATTGCTTCGCTTTTTTGCCTTGTCTATCCGAACGATTTGCTTGCCAAAAACTGCGCGCACCTCTCGCCAAAGCTATTTTTGATGGATTTTGGTGAGACGAGCCGCAGACAAGTACCAATATAACAAGATATTTTCCTGCCGCATGGCGAAAAAGGGCT
>JAZSKO010000197.1:0-5591 GCA_045534875.1 Eubacteriales bacterium
CTGTGCTATTTGAAGGACATCAACGAGATCGGCGCGTGCCGTCTGTGCTTGGTTGAGGTCGCCGAGAGAAGAGGCCCCGCAATGGGTCCCTTCCGCATGTTCACCGCTTGCGTGTATCCTTGCACCGAGCGAATGGAGATCAAGACCAACACACCCAAGATCACCGCTTCCAGAAAGATGAACCTGGAGCTGTTGCTCTCCAACCACGATCAGAAGTGCCTCTCCTGCGTTCGTTCCACCAACTGCGAGCTGCAAACCCTCTGCCGTGAGTACGGCGTGGATCAGTCCCGCTTCAAGGGTGAGATGAACCACTATGAGATCGACGATAAGACCCCCATCATCCGTGATAACAACAAGTGCATCCTCTGCCGTCGTTGCGTTGCAACCTGCGCGAAGGTGCAAGAGATCGGCGTGATCGGAGCAAACAACCGCGGATTTGACACCTACGTTGGTTCTGCCTTTGAGCAGGCTTTGGAGTCCACCTCCTGCATCAACTGCGGACAGTGCATCGTGGCTTGCCCCGTTGGCGCGCTCTATGAGAGAGACGACACCGATAAGGTGTTTGAGGCGATCGCCGATCCCACCAAGCACGTTATGATCTGCACCGCACCCTCCGTCCGCGCACAGCTCGGCGAGTGCTTCGGCTACGAGCCCGGCACCGACGTGGAGGGCAAGATGGTCGCCGCTATGAAGGCACTTGGCTTCGACGGCGTTTACGACATGAACCTGACCGCAGACCTGACCATCGTTGAGGAGGCAAACGAGCTGATCGGACGCATCCAAAACAACGGAACGCTTCCTATGATCACTTCCTGCTCGCCCGGATGGATCAAGTACTGCGAGCACTACTTCCCGGAATTCACCGAGAATCTCTCCACCTGTAAGTCTCCTCAGCAGATGTTCGGCGCGATCGTAAAGACCTACTACGCGCAGAAGATGGGCTGGGATCCCAAGGACATCGTTATGGTTTCGGCCATTCCTTGTACCGCAAAGAAGTTCGAGGTAGGCCGCGCTGACCAGTCGGCAGCAGGTGTTCCGGACGTTGACTACGCAATCACCACCAGAGAGGTGGGAAGAATGATCCAGAAGGCCGGAATTAACTTCCGCGCACTGGATGACGCGAAGTTCGACGATCCCTTCGCAATCGGCTCCGGAGCAGGCGCGATCTTCGGCGCAACCGGAGGCGTTATGGAGGCTGCTCTGCGTTATGCCGCAGAGGTCATCCTCGGCAAGAAGCTTGAGAAGGTTGACTTTGCAGAGGTTCGCGGCGTTGAGGGTATCAAGACCGCTTCCTACAAGCTGGGCGACCTGACCGTGAACGTGGCCGTTGCTTCCAGCACGGGCATGGCAAAGAAGCTGCTCACCATGGTCAAGAACGGGGAACTGGATGTTCAGTTCATCGAGATCATGGGATGCCCCGGCGGATGCGTCAACGGCGGTGGTCAGCCCATCCAGCCTGCAAGCGTTCGCATGAACATGGATCTGCGTGCTGTTCGTGCAGCCGTTCTGTATACCGACGATGCAGAGAGCGATCTCCGCAAGTCGCAGGACAACCTGGCCGTTCAAACGCTCTACACCGAGTTCCTCGGCGAGCCGAACAGCCACAAGGCGCATGAGATCCTGCACACCACCTATGTCAAGAGAGGCCTGTATTGATCGGCTTCCGACCTCAAAAGCGGGGGTGCTTCGGCACCCTCGCTTGTCTTTTGATTCGTCGATTTTGCAATTTTTGACGGTCGGGTTTGTGCAAAATGACAAAAATTGAAAAAGTGAGAAAAAAGCATTGAAAGATACCTGTTTTTATGGTATTATATAATTGAGTAATTAGATATCTTAGAGTACGCTCGCGGAATCTATTTCGCTATGAAAATGGAGGATATCACCATGTCGGAAATTTCCGTTCAATTTAAGAACCAACTGAATGGGTATAACAAGGAAGAGGTCAACCGCGTTCTGGAAAAGATCGAGGAGGAGCTGCAAAAGAGAGCCACCACCATCGACGAGCTGCAACAGCAGATCGCGGGCTTGGAGGCAAAGCTGGAGGCGGCAACCACGCCTGAAAAGGTCGAGGCGGCCGAGAAGATCGCGCTTTACGATCAGCTTATGAAGAAAATGGACGGCGAGTTTCGGAATCTGCTCGCTCCCGCGATCGCCAAGGCAAAGGCCATCGAGGAGAAGGCAGAGCATGACTATGAGCTTCGCATGGAGCAGGCAAGATCGGCGGCAGACGAGATCTATGCGCTGACGGCAGACCGCATCGCCGATGTTGTGGATCAGAATATGGATCGTCTCTACGATCTGCTCGAGAAGTTCATCTATTCCAAGAGCTTCCCGGGACGTGTGGAGGCGTTTGTGAAGTCCTGCAAGGCGGCTTCGGCGAAGGTCGCAAGCGGATTCAGTGCCGCAATCAGACTTCCCAAGAGAGCCTGCGGAGCCATTTCGACTCGCGTCAAGGAAAAAGTGGCACAGGTAAAGACGGCGGTGCATACATACAGACAAAAGAAATCTGCCCCTGCAACCGCAACGGCCACGATCGGGGACGAGGAATAATGTAAAATTTCAATGAGAGAGCGAAGGAGCGCCTATGAATATCGGTGAACGGATTCGATCGTTGCGAGTTGCAAAGCTCATGACTCAATCGGAGCTTGCCGGTAATCAGATCACGAGAAATATGCTTAGTTGCATAGAGAACGGATCGGCGTCTCCCTCGCTCTCTACCATTTTGTATATCGCAAAGCGATTGAATGTGCCGGCAGGCTTTCTTTTGGCCGAGGAAGGGGACGAGATCCTTTACCAGAAGGCGGGAGAGCTTTCCAACATCAAGCGCGCGTATAAGGCAGGGGATCTGACGGGATGCAGAAGTCTCTGCTTTTCGTCCTGCCCAAAGCCGGATGATGAGATCCGAACCCTGTTGGCAAATTGCGACGCAGGGATCGCGGAAGAGGCCTTTTGGGAGGGCAAGCTCCGCATGGCAAGACGTTTTTTCGACGAAGCCCTCCAATACGCAGGAGAAACGCTATACCCCATGCCGCACATCACGGCGAAAGCGACCACCTATTTCCGCTATATGCAACGCATCTCCCCAACCCTCTATTCCGATGTGTTGGATGACCGCGCAGAAGCAACCATCGTCGAACGAACGGTGTTTTCGGGATACGTGGATGCCTTGGAGGCATTGGATCGCGGCGACGATGCCCTCGCGAACACCTTTGAAGACGAGTATACCGACGAACGAGGCTTTTTCCGAAAGCACTTACAGGTACGGCTTTGGATGGAGCAGGGAACGCACGAGGCGGCAAAGGAAGCTCTGCTGGGACTTTTGCAATCCGAGCTGATCCTGAATGAGATCGAGCTTTACGCCATCCTCTGCGACTTGGAGATCTCGTGTCGCGAGACCGAGGATTTCAAGGGCGCGTATCGCTACGCAAACGAAAAGGTGCAGCTTTTGGAGCAACTTTTGCGAGATATTTAACACAAAAAAGAACCCCGATCCGAGGCGAGAGCATCGCTTTGGATCGGGGTTTTCCTTGCACTTTCCATATTATTTTTGTTTTTTGGCGTCAGATCTGCTTTTGTACGCTCTTGTATTCGTCATAGAACCGATAGAAGGGGCAGGCCTGTGTGTGTCCCGTCAGAAAGTTGGAAAGCTCATCCTGATCGAGATTGACCTGACATTCGTACATATCGTATTCCTCGTCGTAGTCGTAAAAGACACAGCTCTCGCACGTGCCAACCGGTTGCTTGCCTTGCATCATCATCACCTCCAAAAACAGATCGCACTCATATTATACAGCAAACAGGCAAAAAAGTAAAGAGAAAACAAAAAAATACATAAAAAAGAAAAACAACGGTCAAAAATTGTAGGGAAGCGATTGACAATCCAACACGGGAGTGTTATAATATAATTATCAATTTTAGAAAAGGAGATGCGTATGTCCGGTACTTTTTGGGCCTTTGTGCCCGCAATCGTTGCCATTGGTCTGGCGTTGCTGACCAAAAAAGTGTATCCGTCCCTGTTCATCGGTATCTTCGTTGGCGCTATGCTCTATGCCAACGGAAACATTCTCAATGCCTTCTCGTACATCATCATGCTGATCGGAGAGAAGCTGGGCGAAAACGGAGGAATCCTTGTTTTCTTGGTGGTTCTTGGCGTGTTTGCCGTCATTCTTGCCAAAACGGGAGGAACGGTAGCCTATGGTGAGTGGGCGTCCCGTCGTCTCAAAGGGAAGAAGGGGGCTCTGCTTTCCACCATCGCGCTGGGATGCCTGATCTTCGTGGACGATTACTTCAACTGCCTCACGGTAGGCTCGGTTATGCGTCCCGTTACCGATAAGTTCCGCATCAGCCGCGCAAAGCTGGCCTACATCATCGACTCGACCGCGGCACCCGTTTGCATCATCGCGCCCATCTCGTCTTGGGCGGCGGCCGTGAGCGGATTTCTGGATAGTGACAACGCCATCGTCACCTTCATCCTCACCATCCCCTTCAATCTCTATGCGATCCTGACCATCCTTATGATGGTGACCTTTGTCCTTTTGAAGATCGATTTCGGAAAAATGAAAAAGAACGAGCGGATCGCAGAGGAAACGGGCGATCTCTTGGCAGGGGAGACCGATCTTCCCTCGGAGGATCTCGAGGTTCCCGATAACGCCAAGGGCAAGGTTTGGCACCTGATCGTTCCCATCGTGATTTTGATCCTGTGCTGTGTTGGATCCATGATCTTCAACGGCTTTTTCTACAACTGGGATACCGGCATGATGGATTCCACCCTGCAATCGGCAAACGTCATTGAGGCCTTCTCGAACTGTGACGCAGGTCTTTCCTTGGGTGTTGGCTCGGTGATCGCGCTGATCCTGACCTTCGCGATCTATATCTTCGGCAAGGCACTTTCCTTCGGAAAATGCGTGGAGAGCCTGACCGAGGGCTTTAAGTCGATGGTTCCCGCCATTCTGATCCTGGTCTTTGCTTGGACGCTCAGTGGTATCATGGGTGCAAAGGGCGGCTATCTGGATGCACGCCTGTTTGTGGAGACGAACATGAGCAGCTTCGCCGAGAGCGGACTTGCCAATGCGCTCCTGCCCGCCATCTTCTTCCTCGTGGCTGCGGCCATCAGCTTCGCAACCGGAACCTCGTGGGGAACCTTCGGCATTCTGATCCCTGTTGCCGTGAGTATTTTGGGCACGGGAGTGAACGCAGCTACCGTTCTCACCATTTCGGCAATTCTGGCAGGCTCGGTGTTCGGTGACCACGTGTCCCCGATCTCGGATACCACCATCATGGCAAGCTCGGGCGCGCAGTGCAATCACATCGACCACGTCAAGACCCAGCTTCCGTACGCGCTTTCCGTGGCGATCCTTTCCTTCCTTTCGTACATCGTTGCCGGCATTATTGTGGAATCGGGCCTCAAACTCGGTCTTGCCGCGCTGGTCACCTTGGGTGTCGGTATTGTCATGTTTGCGGTGTTCGCCATTGTGCTCTGCATCGTCAACCGATCCAAGAAGAAAAACGTATAATTTCAACCCTGAGCAGACAAGGCTTTTCGGTCTTGTCTGCTTTTTTTGTGAATCCAAAGGTATTCGACATAAAATTTA
>JAZSKO010000122.1:0-1588 GCA_045534875.1 Eubacteriales bacterium
TCTCGGGCGAGGAGGTCTTTAAGCTCTACGACACCTTTGGCTTCCCCATCGACCTCACCCGTGAGATCTTAGAGGAGAAGCAGCTCTCGATCGACGAGGACGCCTTCCAAGCGCTCATGAAGCAGCAGAAGGAGAGAGCGCGCAACGCAAGAGCCAACATTTCGGGCTGGAGCGATTCCTCCAAGGGCTTCCTTTCCTCGCTGGACAAGACCGCGTTCACGGGCTATACCGAGACCGTGACCGAGGCAAAGGTGCTGGCGATTCTGGTGGAGGAGGAATCGGTGGAGCGCGTGACCGAGGGGCTTTGCACGCTGATCCTGGACAAGACTCCCTTCTACGGTGAGGGAGGCGGTCAGGTGGGTGATACGGGAACGATCTACGATCACGACACCATGATCACCGTCACCGACACCAAGAAGACCGACGGCGTCTTCTTGCACTTCTGCTCGATCGTCAACGGAGACGTGAAGGTGGGCGACATCGTTCGCGCGGAGGTGGATTCCTTCCGCCGCGACGCCATTGCCCGTAACCACAGCGCGGCGCATCTGTTGCAGGCGGCGCTTCGTCAGGTGCTTGGCTCGCACGTCGAACAGGCAGGGTCGTATGTAGACGATCAGCGCGTCCGTTTTGACTTTACGCATTTTGCGGCGCTCACCGACAAGGAGCTGGAAACGGTGGAAAATCTGGTGAACGCGCACATTCTCCTTGGCGAGAAGATCGTGACCTTGGAGACCGATATTGAGACCGCGAAGCAACACGGAGCGATGGCTCTGTTCGGAGAGAAGTACGGCTCGGTCGTACGCATGGTACAAATGGGCACCTTCTCCACCGAGCTTTGCGGAGGCACGCACCTTGACAACACGGCGAAGGCAGGACTCTTTAAGATCCTGTCCGAGTCGTCGGTTTCGGCAGGTGTACGCCGTATTGAGGGTATCACGGGACTTGGCGTGATGCGGTATCTGGCCGATCAGCAAGCGCTGATCAGCGACACGGCGAAGGCCTTGAAGGCGCAAAAGGCGACCGATCTCACCCAGCGCGCCGCCCAATTGCAGGCAGAGCTGGCGGCAGCCAAGCGCGAGGTGGAGGCTTTGAACACGAAGCTGGCGGCCTCGAAGCTGGACAGTCTCTTGGCGGATGCCAAGACGGTGGGCGCGGTTCGCTTGGTAACGGTGGCTCTGGGAGACACCGCGATGGATGCGGCAAGAAGTCTGGCAGACGAGATCAAGGCACGCTTTGACGATATGGTGGCAGTTTTGGCCATCACGAAGGACGGAGCGGTGCAGTTCTTGGCGGTTGCAGGCAAGGCGGCGGTTGCGGCAGGCGCACACGCAGGCCGACTGGTTGGCGCGGTAGCGGCTGTAACGGGCGGAAAGGGCGGAGGACGTCCTGACAACGCCATGGCCGGCGGCAAGGACGGAGACAAGCTCGAAGAGGCCTTGAACGCGGCAGAAGCGACACTGGCAGGAATGCTCAAATAAACCAAACGAAACGGGACGCACAGCAAAGGGTGCGCCCCTCTCTTATCCCTGTTCGCACGAACCCGCAGGGAAGGTTTTCGCCCGCCTTGTTCGCACGAACCAGCAGGGAA
>JAZSKO010000114.1:0-2116 GCA_045534875.1 Eubacteriales bacterium
CACTCAAAAAAGGGAATCCAAGTGAAAAACAGTTGGATTTCCTTTTTTGAGGTTCTTGGTAGAGGGAGGTTTGGAGGGAGACCCCTTCTTGCCTAAGAAGGGGTCTCCCTCCAAGGTCTTTCCCCTCCCCAAGGTCTTCCCCTCTCACAAAAATAAAAAAAGCGAAAAAAACTTGACTTTGCGCGAAAACCGTGCTATAATCAAAGTACCAAAAAATCAAAGGAGGCATTGTTCTATGTTTCACATTAAGGAAGAATTGATCGCCATCGTTGAAAAGTTCGTTCAGAAGGAATATGTTCCTGCTGTTGCGGACGGCGTGCAGACCTTTGGCTGCATGGATTGCTCGAACTCCTGCGCAGAAAACTGTGCCGTGAAGTGCAAGAAGAACGGAAAGAAATGAGCGAAGCGGTCGTTTCTAACCCAAAATCCAAAAATATTACACTGGTGTTAACGCACCAGTGTAATTTAATGTGTATCAACTGCTATGAGGATCACAAGGATGCTTGCACGATGTCGGCAGAGATGGCAAAGGAGATCGTGCAGAGGGAGCTGTCGATGGACGATGGCACCACCATGGTCGAATTCGACTTTTTTGGGGGAGAGCCTCTCTTGGAATTTGATACCATTCGCGAGGTGGTGGAGGATACCCTCCAAAAGGAATACGACAAGGATTACATCTTCTTTATTACCACCAACGGCACGCTTCTTAGCGAGGAGCGAAAGGAGTGGTTGAGAGAGCACGCCGATGCCTTGCAGGTGGGATTGAGTCTGGACGGAACGAAGCAAATGCACGATCGAAACCGTTGCGGATCCTTCGATGCGATCGACCTTGCTTTTTTCAAGACCGTTTATCCCGAGGAATCGGTGAAAATGACGATCTCCAAGGAGACCTTGGGAAGCCTCGCCGAGGGAGTTTTGTTCTGTCAGGATCTGGGATATGACGTCTCCTGCAATCTTGCCTACGGCATTGATTGGGAGGATGAACAGACCCGAACGATCTTCTCCGAGCAGCTTTTTTGTCTGGTGGAGTATTACTTGGAGCATCCCGATCGGAAGCCCTGCTCCCTGTTGGATATCAACCGAATGAAGAGCATCGCCTCGCAGGAGGATCGCTCCTACCGTCTTTGCGGAGCAGGCTACGCCATGCGCGCCTACGATTGTGACGGCGTATGCTATCCCTGCCAGTTCTTTTTGCCGATCTGTGTGGGAGACGAAAAGAGCAAGGCCTCTCTCTCGCTGGACTTTTCCTCGTGGAGATTGCAAGACGGACAGGTGGATGAGGCCTGCCGCTCCTGCTACATCCGCAACGCGTGTCCCACCTGCTACGGAAATAATTACGCAACCACGGGGGACATTTACCGTAGAGATATGCGGCTCTGCAAAATGAATATCATTCAGTTTCAAGCCATGGCGTATTTTGCCATGAAGCGGTTTGAAAAGAATCAGCTTTCGGAATACACCAAGGAGGATCAGGCCGCCATTCTGAAATCCGCGCTGGGGATCCTCAAGGCCTTTCCGCAATGAAGCGGTCGCCGTTTTATCAGGAGTCGGAGCGGTTGATCCTGCGCTCCCCCATCGAGAGTGACGCGCCTTGCTTGGCAACCGTGAGAAGCACCGCATTTGTCATGCGGTACAACCTCTACCGCCCATGCGACGCCGAGCAGATCCGCGAGGAATGGGAGCAGTATGAGCATATCGTCCTTGTCCGAAGGAGCGACGACGCCGTTGTGGGGTGTATTTCCATTCGGGACGATGAAACACGGTATCACATGGATTCCAAACTGCTGCAAGCATGGCTGATCGAGGAAATGGCCTATCAAGGATACATGGCAGAAGCGGTTCGCATGGTGCTGAGAGAGCTGTTCTGGAAGCGAGAACATGAGCGGATCGCGTTGCAAATTCTGTCCGAAAACCAAGCCTCCCTGCGATTGGCGGAAAAGATGGGCTTTGAGCGAGAGGGATACCTGAAACGCGCCCTCCGAACCCCCGAAGGAAACGTGTTTGACGTTGTGTTGCTTTCCCTTGATCGGGAAGACTACAAAAGACAGAGCAAAATTGAATAACCAACAAGGCCGTGATCGAAGGATTGCGGCCTTGTTTGCGGTTTTTGAGAGAG
>JAZSKO010000025.1:0-11125 GCA_045534875.1 Eubacteriales bacterium
CTTCGGGGGTCTCGATCGGGCACATGCGGCCGTAATGCGTATAGTGAACGTCACGCACGTCGAAGGAGGCGCGGTCACGGGAAAGTCCTCCCGGGCCAAGTGCCGACAGACGACGCTTGTGGCTCAGCTCTGCCAAGGGGTTGTTTTGATCCATGAACTGCGAGAGCTGGCTCGATCCGAAGAACTCGCGGATCGCCGTGGTGATCGGGCGGATGTTGATGAGCGCCTGCACCGTCAGCTTCTCGTTATCCTGCGTGGTCATTCTCTCCTTGATGATCTTATCCATACGGGTAAAGCCGATACGGAGCTGATTCTGGAGCTGCTCGCCAACCGAGCGGATACGGCGGTTGCCCAGGTGGTCGATATCGTCCACCGAGCCCACGTCGTGCATCAGGTTCAGAAGATAACTAATGGAAGCGAAAATATCGTCCTTGGTGATATGCTTAGGGCAAAGCTCCGCGATACGACGGCAAGCGGCCGCCTTGATGGCCTCCACGTCGCCCTCGCACTCCTGCATGATCTCCAAGAGGACGGGAATGCTTGCCTTTTCCTTGATTCCGCAATCGCGCAGATCGAATCCCAACAGGTATTCCGGCTCAACGGTGTTGTTGCTCAGAACACGGATCTGCTTGCCGTTATCCAACAGGATGTCCACCTCGTTGACGCAGGCGCGCTCGATAGCGTACGCCAGCTCCTTGGAGATCACCTCGCCCGCTGTACAAAGCACCTCGCCCGTGATGGGGCTTACCACGTCGGTTGCCGCGCGGTGGTTCTGGATACGGTTGTGAAGAGCGACCTTCTTATTATATTTATAGCGTCCCACGGGAGCGATGTCATATCGCTTGGGATCGAAGAAATAGTTGTTGATCAGGGTGCGTGCCGCATCCTCGATGGGGGGCTCGCCCGGACGGAGCTTCTTGTAGATCTCCTTCAAGGCCTCCACGCCGACCGTGGAATGGTTGCGAACGGCAAGCTCCTCCGACTCATCCTTCTCCAAGGTGATCGTCAGGTTTGCGTCCTCACCGAACTTGGCGTAGATATCCTCGCGGCTCTCAATGCCGAGCGCGCGGATGAGCATGGTCAGGGGCAGCTTGCGGTTCTTGTCGATCCGCACGAACATCACGCCGTTGGCGTCCACCTCATATTCCAGCCATGCGCCGCGGTAAGGAATGATCTGCGCGGCAAAGGTCTTCTTTCCCGCCTTGTCGATCTCGAAGGAATAGTACATTCCGGGAGAACGAATGATCTGGGAAACGATGACGCGCTCTGCTCCGTTGATGACGAAGGTACCCGTCTCGGTCATCAGCGGGAAATCTCCCATGAAGATCTCTGCCTCCTTGACCTCCTCGGTCTGACGGTTGGTCAGACGGACACGAACCTTCAAGGGCGCCGCATAGTTGACGTCGCGCTCCTTACACTCCTCAACGGGATATTTCGGCTTCGTGGTATCGAGAAAATACTCGATAAACTCGATTACCAGATTTCCGGAATAGTCGGTGATCGGAGAAACGTCCTGCAAGACCTCGCGCAGACCCTCCTCGAGAAACCACTTGTAGGATTTGGTCTGGATCTCGACCAGATTCGGAAGCGGATAATCGAACTGAGACCTTGCAAAGCTCTTTCGAACGTTTTGACCAAGCCGTTGCTCTTTTAAATTGATCATTGATTCACTCACTCCATTCAAAGTATTGGTTGCACTCTGGAAGTTTTTGATCGCCCCAACCCGAAAAGTCGTGCTTTTTCGACCGCTTTTTGTGCAAATTGCTGTTGGACAATTTGAAATCAAAATCGAAAAAATCCGCTATTCAGGCGATTATAATGCAGTTTACAATTATAGCACGGTTTTTTTCATTTGTCAAGGGTTTTTTGGATTTTTTTGAAAATTTTTTCATTTTATAAGATTTTATACATATAATACCGCTTTTTTCCTTTAAAGCCGTCGGTTCTCCTCCTTCTTTGGCAAGGATGACGCAGACTCTCCCGTCTTTTTTGTCGAATTATCGGCAAAATCAACAAAGGTGAAAAAAAGAAAAATATTTTTCAAAAACCCCTTGCATTTTTTCTGCAAGTGTGGTAAAATATTCGGGTATATGGATGAAAGGTCGGCGAACCCTCTCAGTCGCCGCTCTTCAAGCATACCCGCTTAAAATTCTAAGGGAGGTGAAAACGCATGCCGAACATCAAGTCTGCTAAGAAGAGAGTAAAGGTTATCAAGACCAAGACTCTGCAAAACAAAATGTACCGTTCTGCTCTCAAGACCGAGATCAAGAAGTACGACGCTGCTCTCGCCGCCGGTGATCTTGCCGCAGCGCAGGCCGCTTACAGAGAAGCCGTGAAGAAGATTGACCAGGCAGCCGCTTACGGAATTATCCATAAGAACGCAGCCGCTCGCAAGAAGAGCCAATTCACGAAGAAGCTCAACGCTCTCGCACAATAAGGTATTTATGCCGTCGCGGACCAACCCATCCGTGTCGCAGAAAATCACGACCCGATTCGGATGGATCGGGTCGATTTTCGTTTTTTGCCCCCATCACAGGAAAGGAGTCTTTCATGCTTTATTCCAATCTCGAACAGATGATCGGAAACACCCCTCTGTTTCTTCCCAAAAACTGGCTTGCCCTGCGTGGGATCTCAACGGAGATCCTCTGCAAGCTGGAAAAATGCAATCCTGCGGGAAGCGCGAAGGATCGCGTGGCACTCGCCATGCTACGCGATGCCGAGGAGCGCGGCGTGATCCGCGAGGGCGCGACCGTGATCGAGCCGACCAGCGGAAACACCGGGATCGGTCTTGCTTCCCTCGCCGCCGCGCGCGGATACCGCATGATCCTGACCATGCCCGACACCTTGAGCGCCGAGCGCATTTCGCTTTTGAAGGCATTTGGCGCGGAGGTGGTACTCACTCCGGGAGCGGAGGGAATGCGCGGCGCGATCGCAAAGGCAGAGGAGTTTGCCCAAACGATCCCGAACAGCTTTATCCCCTCCCAGTTCGACAATCCCTCCAACCCTCACGCCCACTACCTGACAACAGGCCCCGAGATCTGGCGCGACAGCGACGGGCGGGTGGACGCCTTGGTTGCCGGTGTGGGAACGGGAGGCACGCTTTGCGGCGCAGGACGCTACCTCAAGGAGCAAAATCCTGCCTGCCTTCTTGTGGCGGTAGAGCCGGAGCGCTCGCCCCTGCTCTCGAAAGGTATCAGCGGCCCGCACGGTCTGCAAGGCATTGGTGCAAACTTTGTTCCGAAGAACTTTGATCTCTCCCTGTGCGACGAGATCCTCCCCGTCACCGAGGAGGAGGCCTATCGCGCCGCGCGGGAGTTTGCCAAGACCGAGGGGATCCTCGTTGGCATTTCGTCGGGAGCGGCTCTGCACGCCGCCGCGCTCCTGACCGCCTCTCCCATATACAAGGATTGTCGGATCGCCGTGATCCTGCCCGACACGGGAGATCGCTACCTGTCCACCGCTCTCTTTTCTGAGGAAAACTGACGGTCACGGCAAGGAAAGTTTTTCAAAAAAACTTGACTTTTGGGTGCTTTTGTTCTATAATTATAATACACTTACACCACACGGAAAGGAGGACGGCGCATGGAGCATTTGGAGCAGATCGTGGCGCACAACATCACCGAGCTTCGCAAGGAGCAAAAGTGGACGCAGGCAGAGCTTGCCGAAAAGATCAACTATTCCGATAAATCGGTTTCCAAGTGGGAGCGCGGCGACGCCCTTCCCGACTTGAAGGTTCTCAAGCAGATGGCCGACCTCTTTGGGGTCACGCTCGATTATTTCGTTACCGAAAACGCCGCCGAATCCAAAAAGCAGCTTTCCATCCCCAAGAGTGACCGCGTCTTCCGCGTGGCCACCCTGCTCTTGGCGGTCTGCATCGTGTGGCTGATCGCGGTCTCGGTGTTCGTTTCCACCTCGGTGTATTCCAAGGGAGTGTGGATGGCCTTCGTTTGGGCAGTCCCCTTCTCGATGGTGGTGCTTTCCTACTTCTGCCGTCGGTGGAAGCTACGCATTTGCACGCTGGTATTTAACTCGATCTTCTGTTGGTCGCTCATCGCATCGGTCTATCTCCAGCTCTTGGTCTACCACCATTACAACCTTTGGTTTCTGTTTTTGATCGGCGTTCCGGCACAAGCTGTGATCATTCTGTGGGCGCTGATCCGTCACAATCGCGTATAAAACCAATCAAGCACGTCGAACCTCTTTTTGATGGCTCGGCGTGCTTTTTTTGCGCCCAAAACGCATAACGGGGTGGTTTTTACGCCAAAAAACGGTAATTCTACGATTCGTAGAGTGGCATTCTACCGTGGGGAGAACGCAAGAATCCGATCCGTAGAGACGAGAGCGCGAGGAGTAGGTTGCTCTACCTGTCTCTTTGGGATATAATAGGAGGCAGAAAACGCGGGGTGACCCGCCGAGGAGGGCAAGCATGAACGCACAACGCACCGCGCCGAAGGGCGCGCCGCAAATCGTATACTATCAGGACGAGACGAACGAGGATTTTTCCGGCATCGTTCGCCCTCCCTTTGAGATCGGCGCGAGCTATCCCTATCGGAGAAAGAATCCCTTTTGGAAGCTCGCATCCTTTTTCGTCTACCGCATTTGCATGACCCCCTTCGCGTTCCTCTATTCCAAGATCAAGTTCGGCTATCGCATTGTCAATCGAAAGGCATTGCGCGAGGCCGGCAAGAGCGGTTGCTTTCTGTACGGAAACCACACGCTTCTGGCAGGCGACGCCTTCCTTCCCTCCTTGGTCAGCTTCCCTCGCAAGACCTCGGTGGTGGTGAATGCCGACAATTTGGCCGTTCCTCTCACCCGTGGCTGGATCCAGATGTCGGGAGCAATCCCCGTTCCCACCCTGCAAAGCGGGATGCGTCGGTTTTTGGATGCCTTGGAGAAGGAGATGCTCTTGGGACACAACGTCCAGATCTATCCCGAGGCGCACGTTTGGCCCTACTACACCGGCATCCGTCGGTTTTCCTCGGGCTCGTTCCGCTATC
This sequence comes from Eubacteriales bacterium, assembly GCA_045534875.1. Classification (GTDB taxonomy): domain Bacteria; phylum Bacillota; class Clostridia; order Oscillospirales; family CAG-272; genus UMGS1865. The sequence continues at coordinate 4,998 of JAZSKO010000025.1, forward strand.
CCATTCGCTTTGACGTCCCCGTGTATTGCACCACCACGACCTTTCAGAAAAAGCGATTCGGTAAGACACCGCGCGTGACGGTCTACGTGGATGGTCCGTTTTACGCCGATCCCTCGCTCCCCGACCGCAAAAAGGCCGAGCAGCTTTGCGACCGCGTGTACCAAACCATGTGCGAGCGCGCCAAGAACAGCACCTACACGCCGATCCGCTACGTCAAGCGCGAGGCGACCGATGCCTCGACCGACGGGAAAGGAGAGACGACGTGAGTGCCATTCCGCTTCTTTACGCCGGAAATTCCCGTGCCTTTGACGGCATGGTGATCTCCCTGCTCTCAGTGGTCAAGTACCACCACGGTCCCTTGGAGGTGCATCTGTTCACGATGGACATGCGCGAGGTGAACGCCGCCTTTGCCCCTCTCACCGAGGCGCACCGCGCCTATCTGGAAGATCTCTGCCGCGAGGTCAATCCGATGAGCGTCGTCATTCTGACTGACGTTGGTGAGCATTACCGCAACACCCTGCTTCACGGTAAAAATCAGGACAATCAGTACACCCCCTACTCCTTCCTGCGTCTCTACGCCGACCGCGTGGAAGGGCTTCCCGACAAGCTCCTCTACCTCGACACCGACACGGTGCTCTGCGACGACATTGCCAAGCTCTACGGGCAGGACATAGGCGACGCCGAGTTTGCCGCTGTTCGCGACCGCTACGGATGCGTCTTTTTGGGGATCAACTACCTCAATTCGGGTGTTCTGCTCATGAACCTTCCTCGCATCCGCGAGACCCGACTGTTCCAGAGAGCCTTGGAGGCCTGCGCCCGTCGAAAGATCTTTCTGCCGGATCAGACCACCATCAACCGCATGGCGAAAAAAAGGAAGATCCTCCCCCGTCGCTTCAACGAGCAGAAGCGAGAGCGAGCCGACACCGTGGTGCGTCACTTTTCCATGACCATTCGTTGGCTTCCCTTCTTTCGCACGCAGAATATCAAGCCTTGGCACATCGACCGCGTCCACAGCGTTCTGAAAACCACCGCCTTCGACGATCTCTTGACCGATTACGAGGCGCGCCGCCCTCAGTTTCCCGTCGAAACCATCTCAAAAGGAGAACCCCACCATGTGTGACAACCAAAATACCGTTCCTGTCTTTTTTTCCTGCGACGACAATTACGTCCCCTTCCTTGCCGTCGCGATCCACTCTCTGATTCAGCATCTGGGCGATGACACCACCTGCAAGATCCATATTCTGAACAACGGCATCGAGGCCTCGCATTTGCAAACTCTTTTGGGGATGGCCACCGATCGCGTGAGCATCTGCTCGGTGGATGTCAGCCGCGAGATCGCGCCCCTCTTGGAAAAGCTCAATCTGCGCGACTACTACACCCCCTCGATCTATTTCCGTCTGTTCATTCCCTCCCTGTTCCCGCAATACCACAAGGCGATCTATCTCGACGCCGACGTGGTGCTCACCCGTGATATCCGTGAGCTTTACGAGACCCCCTTGGGCAACTGCTTGGCGGGGGCTGTCTCGGATGATATCATCGCCGGCCGACAGGTCTATCATGATTACACCGAGCAGGGCTTGGGCATCCCCTACCGTGAGTATTTCAATTCGGGGGTTCTGCTCATGAATCTCGATCAGTTCCGCATCCAAAAGATCGAGCATCGCTTCATCTATCTGCTCAACACCTATCACTTTGACACCATCTGTCCCGATCAGGACTACCTCAATGTTCTCTGTCACGGACACGTACAATTCCTTGATAAGGGTTGGAACAAGATGTCGCTCAACGAGGATTACGACGGCACGCCCGCCCTGATCCACTACAATATGTTCTACAAGCCTTGGCAGTATGATCACATCTGCTACGATTCCTATTTCTGGGATGCCGCCAAGGAGACCCCCTTTTATGAGGACATTTGTCGGATACGGAAGTCCTTTGGTTGGCGCGACCGCATGGGCCACCGAAAGGCAAACCGCGTCTTGGAGCGCAGTGCTGCCCGTATCAGCCGCCAGAGCAACAATTTCCGCTCTGTGCTGGCCGATCTTCCCGTAGAAAAACAGTTGGAGTGGACAAACGAGCATGAAGCATAAGGAACGCTCTCCCGAGCGCATCGCCATTTTGGAGCGCATTCGGGAGCTGGAGGCCCTTGGGGGCGAGCATTTTTATATCGACGTTGAGCCTGACCCGCCCGGTCATCCTCTGACGCCCGATGAGGTGGACTATCTGCAAGAAAAATTTTCCAGCCGCTTTCACGCCTTCTGGGCGCGGAGAATGTCGGATATCGCGCAAGGGATATTGCGGCGCGATCTGCAAATGCGCGTGGTGGGCGAGGAGCATTTAGCGGGCATTCGCGGCGGCGCGATCCTCACCAGCAACCATTTCAGCAAGTTTGAAAACCTTGCCGTGAAGGAGGTGGCGGATCGGATCCCCGGGAAGCATCGCTTCTTTAAGGTGATCAAGGGGAGCAACTACTTCATCCCCGGTGCGATCGGCTACCTGATGAAGCATTGCGACACCCTGCCCCTCAGCACCAATCTCAAAACCATGCGTCTGTTTTCCCAAGCCTTGGAGAAGATCCTTTCGGAGGACGGGCTGGTGCTGATCTATCCCGAGCAGGCTATGTGGTGGAACTACCGCAAGCCGCGTCCCTTCCGCGAGGGCGCCTTCTTCTACGCCGCCAAGAGTCAGGTTCCCATCGTCCCGATCTTTGTGACGATGGAGGACACCGACCGTCTCGACGAATACGGCTTTCCCAAGCAGGCCTACACCATTCACGTCATGCCTCCCATCTATCCCGATCCCAACAAAACGGTGCGGGAGAACGAGCGCGAGATGCTCCAACGCAACCAACAGCTCTGCTATGACAAGTACCGCGAGGTCTACGGCATGGAGGTCTCGTACGGGGGCAAGCCGATCTCCCACTAAAAAGCAATACATGGCAACAAAAAACCATCACAGACACTCGTCTGTGATGGTTTTTATCTTTTGTATGCGTGTATGCGTTTAACGGATCAGTCGATGTCAAACTCTTCCCACGTGGTGCAGCCGGAGGGCAACGTAACCGAAACATCCTGACCGGGATTGTTCACGGTCATCTCCATTTTGAGGTCGCCTCTCAGGTCGGGATCGGTCGAGGTGATCACAGCGGAGGCGATCATTCCGGTAATGAAGCCGTCCTTTGCAGTTGCGGTGAGACTTGCGTTGGTAAAGTCCGTGGTCGTGCTCGAATCAAAGTCGTCCTCGTACTCATAGAACGCCGCAACGAGGATGTTGCGAGGCTGTGCCGCCAGTACGTGATTTCCGGCAAGCGTGCTGGTGGAATCCACCCACATTCTGTTGAAGGTGATCACACCGTCCTTCTTCTGGCAATCCGCGCCCTCTACTTGGAGCTTATCCCAACGGTAGAGAAGTCCGCTTCGGATGGTCTCCGCCATGAGGACGTTTTCCTTCTTGAAATCAAACTCGGAAACCTTCAACTGGCTACCGTTGAAGTCAACGTAAACGTAGTCGCCGTCGGTGTAGTAGGTCACCTTGCTGTTGGGATCGTCGTCGACGGTAAGAACGACGCAGGTCTTGGTGATGTCGCTCTTATCGATCTTGATGTCATATTTGAGGTTGACAAGCTGTTCCACGCCGTCGTCATGAACCGTTCCTGTGATAACAACGGTCAGATCCGATCCGTGACCCGTTGAGAAGGTCTCCTCCAACGCCTTGTCGAACGCGCTGTACGCGCCGCAGGATGCGAGGCTGAGCACAAGCGAGATCAGCATGCTCACGGTTAAGATAACGCCAAGGATTCGTCTTTTCATGATAAGTCCTCCCAAATGATGTAAAAAGGGCATCTTGGCTTTGCAGACAGATCAGAACATACCGCCGTTGTACTTCTTTTGGATGGCGTTGAACACCAAGAACTCCACGATCGCACCAACGACCAAAATGCCAATGCCGATCAACGTCCACATCGGCTGCTTAGCCAGAAGCTGCAGCACGCCGCAAGCGATCAGGGGGATGCTGACCGTCATCATGGCGATGCCGTGATCACGCGTATAGGCGCGCAGATCGGTCACGTTGCAGATGTAGTAGTCATAAACCAAGCCGTAGCGACCGGTGGCCACAGCCGCACCAACCGCCAAAAACAGAGCGGCAAGCACAAACAAAAATACGGAATAAATAATCATAGCAGTTCATCCTTTCCTATTCGGACCTTACACAGTCCTTACTATTATATTCATTGTATCACAAAAAATGCCATCCGTCAAGAGCAAACCGACATTTTTCTCGGTATGTGTTGAAAAATTCCTCCGTCAAAAGGGACTTACGCCTCGAAGGGGATGATGTGGGAGGACAGGGTCTCTCCCTGCTCGTTTGTAAAACGCACCTCGGCGCTGTGATCTGAGTAAAGGATGGCGCATCCGTCGAAGCGGTCGCGCTCGGGCATCTGTTCGCTGTGGGGATCGCTTCCGATGATCACGGGGCACGCCTGTCCCTTGCAATCGTGCTCCCCTCCCGGATACCAGATCTCGTTGACGTGCATATGTCCGCAGAGGTGAAGCTGGGGGTGGATATGCTCGCGGATCAGCCTTGCCCATTCGGTGTAGGTCTCCACCTCGATGTTGAAGGGGTCGGCATCGTTAAAAGCAAAGGGGACGTGGCTGATGACCACACGCTTGGTGACGCCCTCCTCCAAATACTCGGTGTTGGCGCGCTCGACGACCCTTTTAAGGAATGCAGTCTCCTGCTCTCGGAAATAGGAGCAGCAAACGGTGTTGCCGTACTCGGGGTGCGTGTCCACCTTATCCTCTCCGCAATCCAAGACCAAGCCCCAGAGAGGACCGAGGCGGAAGGTGAAATAGGACACGCCGCGATCGGTGGGGGTATAGTCGGCGATGCATTCGGCGTAGATGCCTCTGGTGTCGTGGTTTCCTCTGGAAAAGACAACGGGGATGCCGCCGTGGGTGATCTCGCCCGCGATGCGATGGATGGCGTCGAAGTTTTCCAGTCTGCCGCTGTGGTTGGGAATGTCGCCGTTGAGCACTAACAGGTCCAGCGCATCCCCGAAATAGCGTCCTGCCTGCACGGGGGTGTCGACCTTGTTATGGGCATCGGCAATGTGATAGATGCGGATCTCGCCCTCCCCGACGGGACGGAAGGAATAGGTCGCCCGTTGCACCTCTCCCGTTTTGGAAAAGTAGGGCTTGCGTTCCAGCATGACGCGCCAGCAAATCGTGTACTCCCCTGCCGCGTCCAGCGCGGGCATGGGAATTTCCACCTTGTGCAACAGCGATGCCGAGCGGATGATGCCGTTGGAATGGTCGTAGTAGTCCTTTCCTTGGATCTCCACCCAGACGAGCATGGGCTCCTTTGCCATCAAAAAGATCTGATAGGAGCGATCAACAGCGTAAACCACGGGATCGGTTTGGAAGGGATGCATGGCGTTCCTCCTGCGTAACATGCGAATTCTTTGTGACCATTATAGCATGATTTGGCGGTTTTGTCAATGACGGAAGACCTTGCGAAAAGAGGAAAAAACTTTTTTTAAAAAAAGGCTTGACAAAAGGAAAGGGATGTGATATAATATCAACGTTCCAAAGCGAAGTTATCGCGTACGAGCACCGTCGCTGGTGTGGCTCAATGGCAGAGCAGCTGATTTGTAATCAGCAGGTTGTTGGTTCGACTCCGATCACCAGCTCCAAAGGCTTCGTGCCAAGCGGAGCCTAAATAATATGGGGGATTTCCCGAGCGGCCAAAGGGGGCAGACTGTAAATCTGTTGTCACTGACTTCGGTGGTCCGAATCCACCATCCCCCACCAACAAAAAAAGCACTTTTGTCGGTAGACAAAAGTGCTTTTTTTGAATGATGTTTGCCTTCGGCAAATGATGTTGGCTACGCCAATGATGACGGCTTCGCCTAATGATGCGTGGCTTCGCCACATTTTATGGCAAACATCGCATCATTGCGACCAACGGGAGCAACATCATTTTGAGCGAAGCGAAAAACATTATATCGCCGCAAGGCGATGCATCATTTGACATATAAGCAAATTTATGGTATAATAATGACCGAAAGGCGGTGTTACTAATATGGCTAACTATATTCTTTCTGAAGAGAGTGTGCAAAAATTATTTGC
>JAZSKO010000271.1:0-3826 GCA_045534875.1 Eubacteriales bacterium
TACGAAGTTTTAAGAGAAGCCATTTTTTGTCAGGCAAAGGAAAATGTTGCAGTTATATACCAATATAACAAGATATTTTCCTGCCGCATGGCGAAAAAGGGCTCTCTTAAAACCGAGTTCAACCTGTTCTGCCTCGGCTACCGGAAAGGAGAAATACCGTGTATCCGAATGGAAGGATCGCGCCGTTCTTAGGCGCAAATCTTTGGGATCGGCTCGTGCTGTGGTATCAGAATTCGCTGCTGCGTGAGCTGATCCAGTGGGTCGATCAAACCCTCTTTGGTGTGAATTTTACCACCTATGAGAACCTCTCGATCTCGGCTGAGACGGGGGGCGTGGTGAAAAACGTGGTGCTGGGGCTCTTGTTTGGGTCGGTCTTTGCGGCGATCCTGATGTCCTATACCCGCACCGTACAGGGGGGCTTGGTGCGCTCTCTTTTGAAGCGTGCGTGCTTTTCCCGTGAAACAGCGGTGACCTTGCGCGAGGTCGGGGCGTTCCGCAACCCCTCGATCCGCCGTGAGCTTGCCTCGGGCGGGGCGCTTACCAAGCTGCTTTGCCGCGTCCCTTACGCGGCGGAGGGCGTTGAGGAGGCAAGCGTAGAGGGGGCGGAAACGGTGGAGGATGCTACCGAAACCGAGACCTCGGAGGCCGCAGAAAGCCCGAAAAACGCAACACGTGTCGCAATTAGCGAGGAAATCGACTTTTTGCGCGACCGTTTTTACATTCCCGAGGAGCTCAAATACAAGGCCGAGGCGCGCTACGACAGCCGAGGGGCAGGGAAGCTCGCTCTCTTGCTGACGGTGCTGGTTTCCATCGTGGGATGCGTTCTTATCTGCCGTCTGTTGCCGCTTCTGTTACAGCTTATCGACTGGCTCTTCTCGGTTTTGGGGTGAAAAAGCACCTCCTGACAGTGGACCGTCGGGACGCCATTCATCACAAAGTGAGATAAAATGCGACCGTTGGGGAGGCTATCTCTCGCAAAATGCGATCTGTTTTTGAGCAACCCGATCGCCGAAAAGCAACCAAAAAATGCAGGGCGTGTGTCGATTTTTCGACACACGCCCTGCATTTTGCGTGTTTTTTTACTTCGTGGGAACGCTTGCTTCCTCGGTCTCCTTGACCGATTCCTCGGGGGCGTCCTTAGGGGAGGATGCCAAGAGGCGACGGACGATCACCCACGCCATCCAGAACAGCGCAACGGCCGTGGCGATCCAGGAGAGCGGATAGGAGAGATAGAGCGATTCCAACGTGCCGACCGAGCGGAAGACCACCATGATCCAAACCACACGGAGCAGGCAGGTGCCGATCAGGGAGATCACCATCGAGCTGATCGCCTTGCCAAGCCCGCGCAGAACGCCGCTTCCAACCTCCATGACGCCACAGAGGAAGTAGGTGAGTCCCAGATAGAGGATGCGGATCTTTCCAAACCCGATCACCTCGGTGTTCCCGGGGACATACAGGTTCAGAAGCGGCTCGGCGAAGAGCGTCACAAGTGCGCCCAGCACAAGTCCCACCACCGTCACCACACCCACGCATTGCCAAGCGCAGGGGAGGATCCGCTTGTATTTGCGCGCACCCACGTTTTGTCCAACGAAGGTCAGGGCGCACTGGTAGAGAGAATTTTCGGCGATGTAGAGGTAATTGGTGATGTTTGCCGCCGCCGCATCGGCCGCGACCACGGCCTTTCCGAGAGAGTTGACCGAGGATTGAATGATGACGTTCGAGAGCGAGAAGGCAATGCCCTGAATGCTTGCGGGAACGCCGATGTAGATCATCTTTTTCAGCTTTTGGGGACTGATGCGGAGCTTTTTGAGGTCGATCCGACACAGATCCTCGTTCTTCATCATGTGCCAGACAACGAGGATGGCCGAGATCCAATGCGCGGCCGCCGTGGCAATGCCAACGCCGACAGCACCCAAGCGAAAGACCAGAACCATGATCAGATTCAACACCACGTTCGTCACGCCCGCGATGGTCAGAAAGAGCAAGGGGTGGGAGGAATCTCCCTTACTTCGCAGGATGGCGGCGCAGTAGCAGTAGACCATGTTGGCGGGCGCGCCGCAGAACAGGGCTCGCATATAGGCGACCGCTTGGTCGAGGACGGCCTCGTTCGTTCCCATCAGCACAAGAAGCGGACGGCAGAAGACAAGACCAACGATCGTCAGGGCGATGCCGGCGATGATCGAGGTCAGGAGCGAGGTGTGGACCACATCCTCCAGCCCCTTGTAGTCCTTCGCGCCGATGTCGTGCGCCGCGCAGATGCCCGCTCCGATCGAAAGACCCGTGAAGCAGGTGACCAGCAGGGAATTGAGAGAGCCGCAGGAGCCAACCGCCGCCAGCGCGTTCTCGCAGGCCTCCTGCGTGTCGCCGCCCCAGCGACCCACCACAATGGTGTCGGCCGTGTTAAAGAGCATTTGCAGGATACCGGTCGCCATTAAGGGAAGGGCAAACAGGATGATCTGAGGGAGCATGGGTCCTTCGGTGAAATTCCGACTTTTTTTCGCGGATAGCGTCTTCATTTCGGTTCCTCCGTCGCTTTTGCCGAATGGAAGTATCGGGGAGAGATGCCTTCTCCCTTGTAGGGTATTGTATCACAATTCGTTGGAAAGTCAAGCCCCTTTTTGATTTTTTTCGATTTCGGGAAGGGAATTTTCTGAGGAAAACGCTCCCATTTCGGAAAGGAAATGCCAAAAGTGTCCGAAAACGGGGAAAAAAAACAAGAAAAAGGCAAAGAAATGAGAAGAAAAATGCTCCATATAGTTGACAAACAGGAAAAAGTGTGATATATTTATAATGAATGACTATTTTCACGCTCGCGCGTACGCACGAGAGAAGCAAAGGAGGACGAAAATGAAAGTCTACTATCTTGGCGGCGTGGTCCTTGCCGTGGTACTCTTCCTGGTTCTGTTTGCCATTACGGGCATTGCAGGCTGCTCGGAGTCCAAAAAAGAGATCAAGGAGATCAAGCAGGCGGAGAAGGATACCATCGTGATCCGCTACTTTGACAGCGATAACATCGAGCAGGCGGGTGTTCGCTATGTGCGTGTCGACAAGGACGATACATCGGTCACGCTTGTCGTTCCGCGTAAGGACGGCTACACCTTCGCCGGCTTCTATGACGGCCCCGATCCCAACACCGCGATGTGCTATGCGGATTCGAACGGCGCGTTGTTCATCCTGCCGCAGGAGTCGATCCTGCTGTATCCTGTATTCACAAGGGAGGGCTGATCATGGATTGGGACTTTGACTGGGAAATCGTAGACGGTCTAAGCGATTTCATGGATGAGGGAGGCTTCTGCTTCTTCCTCGGCGGATTGATCCGCATTTTGTGGTTTATCATCAAGCTCTTGATCTTCGCAGGCTACTACACTCTGCCTGTCTGGCTCGTGCTGGCGGGCTTTGCCGGCGGCGGAACGCTCGGCTCTGAGAAGGGGCAGGCGGTCTACGATAAGTACGAGGAGGAGCGGATCGAGGAGCTGACGCATACGGTCACCATCTACCGCGCCGACAACACCAAGTTCACCATTCAGGTGCGCGAGGATCAGAACTGGACGGTCGAGGGATACAGCGGCTACGATTACACCGTGCCCTTCTCCTACGACGAGAGCGACGAGTACCTTCTCGGTGACGGAAATGGCGACAGCGATTACGACGATTACTACTACGGCAACAGCTATCAGTCGGTCGTGGAAAAGATGGATCTGGACGGAAACGGCTCGAAGGTCTTTATCGGCCTGTACTCCTCGCCCGACGGAGGCACCTGCTTTGCCAACGGATCGGGCTGCGGGATCAAGGACATCACCGAGGATATCACGCTGTACGCGGTTTA
>JAZSKO010000150.1:0-2828 GCA_045534875.1 Eubacteriales bacterium
GCCGAAAGGGCATCGAAGCCAGCAGGCGCGTTCAGTCCCGTTCCCACGGCCGTACCGCCCAGAGCCAATTCACAAAGCGGGTCGAGGGAACGAACGAGCATCTCGCGGTCGCGCTCCAAGGAGGATCGCCAGCCAGAGATCTCCTGTCCAAAGGTGATGGGGGTGGCGTCTTGCAGGTGTGTCCGTCCGCATTTGAGAACCTCCGCATTCTCACTCTCCAAGCGGGAGAGCGAGGCGATCAGAGCCTCCAAGGCAGGCAAAAGCTGTCGCTTCAAGGACAAAACGGCGGCGACGTGCAGGGCGGTGGGGAAGGTATCGTTGGAGGATTGCGAACGGTTCACATCATCGTTCGGATGCAAAAGAGGCTTGCCGACGAGCGCGTTTGCGCGGTTGGCGATCACCTCGTTGAGGTTCATGTTGGTCTGCGTTCCCGACCCCGTTTGAAAGACCGTCAGGGGGAATTCCTCCCAAAGACGACCGCCCAGGATCTCGTCGCAAACGGCGGAAATGGCATCGGTCTTTTCCTTCGTCATGCGGTCGGGGAGAAGACGGTAATTGGCAAGCGCCGCCGCCTTTTTCAGATAGGCGAAGGCCACAAGGATCTCGCGCGGCATGGTCTCGATCCCAAATCCAATTTGAAAATGCTCACAGCTACGCTGTGTTTGCGCGCCCCAGAGGCGGTCGGCGGGAACGGCGACCTCTCCCATGGAGTCATGCTCGATTCGATAGTCCATTGTTCGTTCCTTTCCTTATCGTTTGTAGGGCAGAAGCAGGACGGCGGCGGTCGGCGGGACCGTGACCGCATCGCGACAGACCTTTTGTGACAGAAGCTCCACCCAAGCCCCCTCCAAGGGAAGCGACAGGGGGGCGTCGCCCATGTTTACCGCCACCAAGACGCGGTCGTCGTCCTTTTTGCGTTCCATGACGAAGAAGCTCTCCCCGTGATCGAGGAAGGCGAACGAGCCTCGATGGAGAGCAGGATGCTGACGGCGAAGCGCGCCGAGCATCCGATAATGCGCGAGCAGGCCGGTGTCCTCGCGTCCCCACGGATAGGGCATCCGGCAGAAGGGATCGTGATAGCCCTCCAAGCCGACCTCGTCTCCATAGTAGACCGAGGGCGTTCCGTAGACCGTGAATTGCAGGGTGGAGGCAATTTTGAGCAGAGCGACACCCCTCTGCTTCTGCTCAGGGGTCAGACGTCGACGCGAAAGCGCGGTGTTGGAATAGCCCTCGCCCTCGCCGTCCCCCAGAACGGTGAGGATGCGACAGGTGTCATGCGTTCCCAAAAGATTCATCAGGCTGTCGCTGATGGGACGGGGGTAGGAGGCATAGATCTCGGTGAGCGTATGCACGAAGAAGGGGACGTCGCGATGCTGCAAAAGTGCCAACACGGCGTTGCGGAAGGGATAGTTCATCACGCTGTCGAGCTGCTTGCCACGGAAATAGCGACGCCGCTTTCCGTAGGCCATCTTGTCGGCGGCGTTCTCCCAGACCTCGCCAAGGATCAACGCATCCCCATCCGACGCCTGCTTCACGGTCACGCGAAGCTCATCCAAAAAGTCGTCGGAAAGCTCGTCGGCAACGTCCAACCGCCAGCCGTCCGCGCCGCGCGCGATCCATCGGGCGGCGATCCCGTCGGGGGAGGTGAAATAGTGACGGCAGGTCTCGTTTTCATGATTGAGGCGGGGCAGGATCTCGATCCCCCACCAAGCCTCGTACTCGTCGGGATGCGAGCGGAAGCGAAACCACGGATAGAACGGCGACTCGGTGGATTGGTACGCGCCGAGGCTGTTGTAGGTCGCGTAGCGGTTAAAATAGCGGCTATCCGCGCCCGTATGGTTGAAAACGCCGTCCAAAATGACGCGCATCCCTCGACGGTGCGCCTCGCGGATCAAGGCATCGAAGGCCTCGTCGCCGCCGAGCAGGGCGTCCACGCGCTCGTAGTCGGCGGTATCGTAACGATGGTTGGAGGCGGCCTCAAAGATGGGGGAAAGATAGAGGACGGTCACGCCGAGCGAGGCGAGATAGTCCAGCTTTTCGATCACGCCCCAGAGGTTTCCTCCGAAAAAGACGTTGTTGGCCAAGGGGTCGCCGTTTTTGAGGGCGAAGCGGGGGATGCCGTTTTCCCAATCGGGGTCAAGCTCGGCGTTCGGGCCAAGCGTGGCGGGTCCCTCTCCGCGACAGAAGCGGTCGAGGAAAATATGATACATCGTCCCCTCGGAAAACCACGCGGGGGTGGCGAGATCCGCACGATGGAGCAACAGGCGAAACCGTCGGGCAGGCGACTCCTTCAAGGAAAAATCGACGTTGTCGATGCTGTCGGTAAAGAGGGTATGCTCTCCGCGCAAAAACAGGATCTCATAATAGAGCAAGCCGCCGTCCTCGTCGCAGAGGGTGGCGGTGTTCATGGCAAGGGTATAGGTGTCCACGCCGCGATCGCTCCCCGAAAGCAAGAGGGGATGGTCGTTGTCCGCGCCTCCGTCGGGCGCGATACGAAGCACAACGGCCGCCGCTCCCAGCGAACGGGGGACCTCCACGCGCCACTCCACAACACTCCCAACGGCAAACGCCCCCAGAGACGTGACGTCCTCTCCGTTGCAGAATCGACGAACGCGCGGCTTGGATGCGGCATCCAAGGCAGAATAGAGCTTTGGTAACATACAGTTCCTTTCAGGCGCGATGCCCTTCGGCTCGCCCCTTCGTTTCATTTCCTTCTTATTATACCACGAAAATCCCCCCTTGCCAAGTGGTTTTTGAAAAAATCTGATGGAGGGAAGACCTTGGGGAGGGGGGAAGACCTAGGGGAGAGGGTAAGACCTTGGGGAGGG
>JAZSKO010000204.1:0-6834 GCA_045534875.1 Eubacteriales bacterium
CAAACCCCCCCCCCCCCCCCCAAAGAAACGCGCCCCCCCGTCCCGCTCCTGCGCCCAGAGCGCAAGCAGACGAGATGGATGACCTTTTGGACATGATGAAGGGATCCAGAGAGAAATAAAAAGAAGCAGGATACATCGCAAGATGTATCCTGCTTTTTGCAATTATAGCCCCTCCAAGGCGTGAAGGTAGGCGTCGAAGGAGGGAAAGGAATCGGGGAGCAAGCGATCAAAGAGGACGGCGCGCAGGAAGGAACGAATGGAGGGCTCGATCCAGTAGGTAAACTCGATGGAGGGGAAAAGCGACTCCATGCGCTTGAAGCGAAGATAGAACTCGGTGCCGTCGGAGGCATCGTGCCAAAGATCGGCAAAGGCGAAATCGAAGGCATCCGTTTGCATCGTGGATTCCATGTAGGCAAAGGCATCCGAGCAAACCACGCGGATCTTCTCCCGATGCGGAAATTGGGGGAGCAGTTCGCGACGGAACAGCTCGATCAAGGCAGGATCGCGCTCCACCACCGTCACCGCGGTCACCGACGGCTTTTGGGATACGCAGAAGGGGAAATAGCCAAGCCCCAACCCAAAGGCCAGAACGCGTCCGTGCGCGAGGGCGATCGGCTGACGCATGGTCTCGATCTCATTCGGCTTCACGGTCATCCATTCCACGCCGTTCTCCAAAACGGCAGGGAAGGAAAAGGGGACGGAGAAGAAGCCGAGACGTGGGATCTCGCGGCCGTCCGATAACAGCTTGGGATGCCCACAGGCGAAGGGCTCGTAGGGGGCATATTCACCCGTGGTGAACTCCCAAGAGCCGATCGAGCAGGAGGGAAAGCGGATGGTCTTCACGTAAGGGTCTTGCAGGTAATGCGTCGGGTCAAGCAAGCGCACACCGTCCTGAATATACAGCCGCTCCAAGCGACGGTCGTCGGCGTTGCAATCGGTCTCCAAGCCCAGTGCGGCGGAAAAGAGGGAGCGAAAGGCGTCCTCGAGAGGAATATCGCAATCCCGAGCCAGCGAATCCACCATGTCGGCGGTGAGAAAACGGGGACTGTGGTTGAGGTATTGGCTATACAACCGAAGCACGCGGTCATTCTCCGCGCGTATGCGAAGAAATTGCGCCAAGCGACGTTGATCGTCGGGGGAAAACCGAGACATGAAGGATGCTCCTTTCATAGAGGATGATGCATATAGTATAGCATTTTTTTGAGGGTTTGGCAAGAGAAAACCGGATTTTTTCATGGGGAAGGACAAACAGGCATTGAAAAAAAGCGAAAAGTATGCTATACTGTAAGTAGAAAAAAGCATTTTTGGAGGAATGAAGCATGGCAAACTATCCAACCTCACATATCAACGCCACCCCCGAGGATTTCGGAAAGGTGGTTCTGATGCCGGGAGACCCGTTGCGCGCGGAGTTCGTGGCAAAAACCTATTTCACCGATCCCAAATTGGTCAATCCCGTCCGAGGCATCAACGGCTACACGGGAACCTATCAGGGCGAGACCCTTTCGGTCATGGCAAGCGGAATGGGCATCCCTTCCATCGGGCTTTACAGCTACGAGTTATACAACTTTTTTGATGTCGACGCCATCATTCGCATCGGAAGCGCGGGTGCGTATCGGGACGATATTCACCTCATGGATCTGATGCTTGGCATGGGTGCCTCCACCGATTCGGCCTACGTCAACCAATTCCGTCTGCCGGGTAGCTTCGCGCCGCTTGCGGATTTCGAGCTTTTGGAGATTGCCGCCGGGGTGTGTCGGGAGAGAGAGGCGACCTATCATGTCGGCAACCTCTATTCCAGCGATTCCTTCTATCACGATGACCCACAGGTAAACGAGCTTTACCGCCGCATGGGCGTGATGGGGGTTGAGATGGAGGCGGCTGGACTTTACATGAACGCGGCAAGAGCCAATAAGCGCGCCCTCGCCATTTGTACGGCGTCGGATCATCTGTTCCGCAATGAGAAGCTCACGGTGGAACAGAGACAGCTGGGACTGGGTGAGATGATCGAGGTCGCATTGGAGACCGCCGTTCGCTTTTTGAGAGCGCAACGGGAGAAGAACGCATAAACACGAAAAAAGGAGATTTGGCAGATGAAGCGCGTATTTTTGATCGTGCTGGATAGCTTGGGCGTGGGAGCCGCCCCCGACGCGGCCGCCTTTTCGGATGAGGGTGTAAATACTCTCAAAAGCATCGCCGCGTCCCCCCAATTTCATATTCCGACCCTGCTGTCTCTCGGTATGGGATGCATCCAAGGGGTGGAGTATCTTCCCAAGACCGAGCACACTCTGGCTGCCTACGGTCGGATGCGGGAGGCCTCGATGGGGAAGGACACCACCATCGGGCATTGGGAGATTGCGGGAGCGATCTCCGAGCGGCCGCTTCCAACCTATCCAAACGGCTTTCCCGAGGATCTTTTGCAGGCCTTTTCCGCGCGGTGCGGGAGAGGTGTCCTTTGCAACCTCCCCTATTCGGGAACCGATGTGATCCGTGACTACGGAAAACAGCATCAAAAGAGCGGAGATCTGATCGTTTACACCTCGGCCGACAGCGTCTTTCAGATCGCCGCCCATGAAAATACCGTACCCGTGGACGAATTGTACCGCATTTGCGAGATCGCGCGAGACCTGTTGCGAGGCGAGCATGGCGTGGGTAGAGTGATCGCCCGTCCCTTTGTGGGGGATGCGGAACAGGGCTATACCCGAACCGCCAACCGTCGGGATTTTTCCTTGGAGCCGCCTGCGGGTCTTTTGCCCGACGCGTTGCTTGCGATGGGACTTGACGTGATCTCGGTCGGAAAGATCATCGACATTTTTGCAGGACGTGGCTTTACAAGCGTTCACCGCACCCATTCCAATCAGGAGGGAATGGAGATCACAGCCGCGATCGCGAAGCAGGACTTTACAGGGCTTTGCTTTGTGAATCTGGTGGATTTCGATATGCTCTACGGTCACCGAAACGATGTGGACGGCTATGCCGCCGCCCTGAGCTCATTCGACCGTTGGCTTGCCGATTTTCTTCCTCTTATGGGGGAGGAGGATGCCCTGATCCTGACCGCCGACCACGGCTGTGACCCGGGAAGCGAGGGGACAGACCACACGCGCGAGTATGTGCCTCTCTTGGTTTACGGAAAGGGGATCGAGCCGTTGGATCTTGGCGAGAGAGGATGCTTTTCGGACGTGGCCGCCACGGTGCTGGATTGGCTGGGTGTTGCATCCGTGACCGAGGGCGAGAGCTTTGCACAGGAGGTAATCAAGAAGACCGATGCGTGACGAGGAATTGATGACATTAGCCGAACAGGCAAGAGAGAATGCCTACGCGCCTTATTCGGGCTTTTGCGTGGGCGCGGCTCTGCTTTGCGACGATGGCCGCGTGTTCGTTGGATGCAATATGGAGAACGCCGCCTATTCGGAAACGCTTTGCGCCGAGCGAGGCGCGTTTGCGTCGGCGGTGGCGGCTGGATGCCGCGGCTTTGCGGCGATTGCCGTGGTGGGAGCGCCGCGCGGCGAGGCGGCCGAAACCCCTTGCATGCCCTGCGGCGCTTGCCGACAGGTCATGGGGGAGCTTTGCAATGCAGATTTTCGCGTTTTGACACGAAACGGGGACGCGATCCTGACCCACACGCTTCGGGAGCTTCTGCCGTATTCCTTCACGCTCTCAAGCAAGGAGGGAAGCCATGAAGCAGATCGTAACGAATGAGCAGATGCGCGCGTATGATGCCGCCACTATCGAGGGAGGCATCTCCTCGCGCGAATTGATGAAGCGCGCGGGCGAGGCGGTCTTCGGGGCTTACCCGTGGCGAGGACGGGTCGCCATCGTTTGCGGCGTTGGAAACAACGCGGGCGACGGATATGTGCTGGCTCTGTGCCTCAAACGGGCAGGGGTCGCCTGTCGGCTCTTGTTGTGGAAGGAGTCCTTTTCCGAGGACGGAGATTTCTATTTTCAAGCCTGCGTGAGGGAGAATATTCCGTGGAGCGTCTTTGACGGCGAGGCGGATTTTTCACAGGACGGCGAGATCGTGGATTGCCTGTTCGGAACAGGCTTTCACGGAAATGCCGAGGGCGCGGCGGCAGACCTTATCCGCGCGATCAATCGATCGGGGTTGCCCGTGATCGCGGTGGACATCAACAGCGGACTGAATGGAACGAGTGGACAGGGAACCCCCTTCGTTCGCTCCACTCTGACCCTTGCCATCGGCTACTGTAAGGCAGGGCTTTTGCTTGGAAACGGAAAGGACGCGACCAAGCGGATCGAGGTGGTGGACATCGGCATTCCGATCCCGCAGGGAGAGCGCGTCGCCTGCCTTGCCGAGCAGGGAGATTTTCATAGCGTCCTGCAAAAAAGAGCCGAAAACAGCCACAAGGGTAGCTACGGCTATGTGGCATTGATCGGAGGCTGTACCGCGTATGCGGGAGCGGTCAAGCTGGCAAATCTGAGTTGTGCGGCTCTCAGAGCGGGGTGCGGCGTGGCGACCTTGGCGGTCTCGTGCTCGCTTTGTCCGTCGGTGTCCCCCCATCTTCTGGAAAGCACGCTCTTTCCCATGGAGGAGGACGAGACGGGTTGTATGCGCTACGATCCCCATGCGTTGGATCGCCTGACGCAAGGCAAGCGAGTGGTGGCGGTCGGCATGGGATGGGGAAGCGGAGATGCCTACGGCGAGATCCTCACCCATCTGCTCACCACCTACCAAGGAAGCCTCCTGATCGACGCCGACGGGCTGAATACCCTTTCGAAGATGGACAAGAGCCTTCTCAAAAAGGCTTCCTGCCGCGTTCTGCTCACGCCGCACGCCAAGGAGATGGAGCGGCTTTCCCATATTCCCGTGGAGACGATCCTGCAAGACCCCATCGGGGTGGCAAGCCGCTACGCGAAGGAGAACGGCGTCTGCCTGCTTTTGAAGGGACCCACCACGGTCGTCACCGACGGAGACACCACATGGCTCGTCAACCGAGGATGCGCGGGGATGGCAACGGCAGGGAGCGGCGACGTTTTGTCGGGCATCCTGACAGGGCTTCTGGGCTACGCCCCCCTCACACCGCAAACGGTCGCCTGCGGCGCGTATCTTGCGGGACGGGCAGGGGAATTGGCAGAGGCGCGCACCAACCCCATCAGCATGCTCGCCTCCGACACCGTCCACGCGCTTCCCGACGCCATCCGAGAGGAAATGGAACGATAAATAAGAATTTAATGGAGAAAAACGGATGCAAAACTTTGGTTTGTCAATGTTATGGTTTTGGATATGCTATGCAATTGTCACTTGTGTTGGCATACTACACACCATATTTAATATCTATGTGTTGAAAATGAAACCTATGGACGAGAACGGTATGGGTGAGGGATATGAAAAAACAAAGCCGTGGCATCCGTTATACAATATCGTTCTATTTTCAATCTTTGGTTATCTATATATGAACGGTCTTGCTGATCCTACTCTTACGGAAGCTCTGATTACGGGAGCAATATGGGCAGGTATATGTATTGTATTTGATGTATTCGGATGGGTATTGATCAAACACCCGTGGAGTTTGTCTTTTAAGGAGTTCTATATTGACTACCAACCTTGGATAACACTGATATATATTGCCATATTTGCTGGACCTATGGTCGGATATTTGTTTACACTAATCTAAACAAATTCCAATTTGTCAATATCCGTTGTCCCTAAAACAAGCATCCCACAAACGCTTTGGTTTGTGGGATGTTTTCTATGTGATTGTTTCGTGTCACAGGCAAATGGTCTCCCCACAGGAGAGGGGATGCAGGCGAGGCAGGGAGCGCATCAGTCTTGCGGTTTGCTCCACGCCCGTGCAATGGCAGGCGTAGTAGTCGGTGTCATGCGCGGCGAGCTGACGAGCGATTTCGTCCAGCGCGTCTCCCGTCTCCATATTGGAAAGGTGAAGTCCACCCACCACGACCTGCGGCTCAAACCAAGAAACGATATCCAGAATGCCCTTGTGCGAGCAACCGCTGATCAGCACGCGCCGCCCATTTTCCTCGATCAACAGGTATTGCTCATGCAAAAACCGATCAGGAATGCGCACGCCGTCCTCCTCCTCGGTCAGCCCAAAGCTCCCAAGACTGCGAGGGCGAGGGAGGGAATTGCAGGATGAGAGCGTAAAGCCCTCGGCGATCACATGAGGATCGTGGGAGCGGATCAGGCGAGGATGCGAGGCAAGCGCGGGGTCCAGCCCGATGTAGCGGTCGGAGGCATTGTAAAAGCGACCGAACACGTGCCGATCCACAAAAACGGGAGCGGAGGGGTTGACCTCCAAGAAAAAGGGAAGTCCGCCGCCGTGGTCGTAGTGACCGTGAGAAAGAACGGCAAAGTCCACGGTGGAAAGATCCACTCCAAGGCGTGCGGCGTTCTTCAAAAAGAGGTCGTTTTGGCCCATATCAAACAAAAGACGACGACCGTTCGCCTCAATATAAAGCGACAGCCCGTGTTGCGCCTCCAAATCCCCGTGGGAGGTGTTTTCGATCAAAGCGGTGATCCTCATAGTCCATCCTTTCCAAATTGGATTGCTTCGTTTATTGTATCACGTATCCCCAAAAAAGTCAAGAAAATTTCACGAAAGCACCCCAAAAAGGACTTGCCAAACTGCTTGGATTGTGATATAATGAGGGCAAAGAAGCCCCACGCGTGGGCAAAAAGAAAAAAAGGAGAACGAACATGGAAAAATGGAAATGCAGTGTATGCGGATACGTTCATGAGGGCCCCCTGCCCGAGGGCTTTACCTGCCCGATCTGCAAGCAGCCCGCCTCGAAATTTGAAAAGGTAGCCGCCCCCGCTAAGAACCCCTATGCGGGAACCAAGACCGAGAAGAACCTGTGGGAGGC
>JAZSKO010000020.1:0-9681 GCA_045534875.1 Eubacteriales bacterium
CCCCAAGGTCTTTTCCCCCCCATCAAAACCCTTCAAACTGGTCAAAGCCGGCTTGTGCCATGTCTTGGAGGTAGCGGTCGGCGGAGATGGCTTTGAGCTTGGTGACGTAGTGATTGCGTCCCTGCTCGCCGTCGGGGGTCTGCCATTCGATGAGAAGGAAGTGGTAGTCATCCATCGAGGGCAAGGAGATCAAGGGGGTGGAGGCGTCGGCCGCGGCCAGAGCCTCACTCTCGACCAAAAGGGTGGAGGTGGTCAGATCGGTCACGCGGTAGGTGACGGACTTGTCGACGGGCAGATCATTCACGGCGTGGAGCGAGATGCGCCCGTCGCGAGGCTCGTCGAAGATCAGACAGAGGGGCGACTGCGAGCGCTTGATGTAGTGGTACGCGATCTTCTTGCAGTAGTACCAGTCCACCACGGCGTCGGAGACCTGCGGCCAACCGTCGATCAGGTTCCACCAGATGATGCCGGTGCGTCTCCATTTGGTCACGCGGAAGCGCTCGATAAAGAATTTCATGGCCTCGGCCTGCGAGATCTGGCTCAGCTTGGCGAACGCGGGAAGAGTATCGGGGATCGAGCCGAACAGCATCTCCACCTGACGCGTCATAAGTCCGATGCGGTAGGCGTACGGGCCCTTGAAATCGAGATCCATCTGCGCCGCGTGGCAGAGATAGTCGGGGCGAGGATTTCCGTCCCCGTCCAGCATCGGCCAGAGCTGCTCGGGCGAGATGAACCGCTCCAAGGAGGAGGGAGAGGGACAGCCGTGGTAGCCGGTCTCCGAGGCAAAGTGGCAAACACTCTCGCCGTAGTAGCGTCCCTTGAAATAGTCACGGGGACCCCACAAATGCTCCTCCGAGGTGGGACGGCGCGTGCGGAAGGCCTCCTCGTCGACATAGGGAGAGGACGGCAGATACGGACGCACCACGTCGTTCTCGCGCAGTGCCTCGGGAAGGATCTGACGGGTGAGCTTGTTGTGATTGGGGTCTCTACGGTAGCCGTCTGCCGCCGAGAAAACGTCCACCTCGTTGTCGCCAGCCCAGAGCACCAAGGAGGGATGCATCCGCAGACGCTTGATAACAGCGGCGGCCTCCACGCGCAATCTCTCAGCAAAGGCGGCGTCCTGCGGATATACGCCACAGCCCATGCCGAAATCCTGCCAGACCAGAATACCGCGCTCGTCGCAGAACTCATAGAAGGCGTCGTTCTCGTAGACATTTCCGCCCCAGCAACGAACCATGTTACATCCAACGTCCTCCATCAGCTCCAAGGCGGCGGAGAGACGGGCGGCGTTCCGAGAGGGGAAGGCGTCGAGCGGCACCCAGTTCGTACCGAGACAGAAGATGGGCTTTTCGTTGATGCGGAACAAAAATTCGCCGTTGCCGTCGGCATCGGTGGTGGAGGTGCGGATCAGTTCCACCGAGCGGATGCCGAAGCGAAGTCGACGCTCGTCGCACAACACACCGTCTCGCGTCAGACGCGCCGTGACGGTGTAAAGCGCCTGCTCACCTGCATTTCGAGGCCACCACAGGCTGGGATCCTCCAACATGAAGCGGATCTTCCCTCCCGTGTGCCAGATGTCCTGCTCGACGTGGAAGGTCGAGTCACCGCAAGCGCCGTCCAGCGTCAGCTTCAAGCCGCGAAGGTAGTCCTCGTCGGTGTGGATGCGGAAGAAGGCGCAGAGACGCGCCGTGTTTTTTTCCATATTCAACGCGCCCGTGAACAGGTAAAGCTTCTCGATGCGCTCCTTCGGCTCGCGGATGAGCGAAACGGGCTTCCAAAGTCCCCCTGAGACGAACCGAGGCATGATGTCCCAGCCGAACATGGAGGCCGCCTTCCGCAAGCGGAGCGATTCATAGTTGTAGCGTTGCGCGTAATCGTAGGGGGTGTTGTGCAGATCGCGGGCGACGATCGTGGTGGGATAGATATGAACGAGCAGCTCGTTCTCCCCCTTCAGGCGTCCCGCGACCGAAAAGGTGTGCTCGATGAGCATATTGTCGGTATGTCCCAAGAGAGAGCCGTTGAGCCAGATATCCGCGACCGTGTCGATGCCCTCAAAGCGCAAAAAAGTGTTGGCGTCACCCGCGTCCTCGGCGGCAAAACGGGTGGCGTACCACAAATGGCGGTTCTCATACTGCTGAAACGCAAAGGGATTTTGGGCGTAGTAGGGGTCGGGAGCCAGCCCCGCCTCCACCAGATCCAATTCAAAATTGCCCGGAACGCGCGCAGGGATCGAATCAAAGCCACCCGCCTCCAAATCGGCGAGCGTGTGGGGATCAAAGCCCCGCGCCTTGACCTCCTTGTTGGGAGCAATGGTCAGGCTCCACCCTGTGTTCAGATCCTTCCAAATACGGCTCATATTTTCTTCCTCGTTTCCAAAAATTGACCTCGGAACAGCTCGTCCGAGAGGTCATATACATGCTCATTATACCATAAGAACGCGGTTTTGAATATAGTTTTTTCTTCGATATATATTGCGTTTCTTTCGATATCAATTCCTTCTCCTGCGAATACAAACGACGGGAAGGTCTTTTGTCAGGTTGCGTTTTTTCGGTAATCCTTCGGACAGACGCCGACGTACAGCTTAAAATTCCGATTGAAGCTCCGAAGCGAGGCATATCCGGAGGCGTACGCGCATTCGAGCACGGTTGCGTCGCTGTTTCGCAACAGATAGCACGCCTGACGGATCCTTCTTTGGTTCACGAGCGACAGAAACGACATCCCCGTGGATTCGCTGAAATAGCGCGAAAGGTAGGAGGGGTTGTACCCCGTGGCATTGCTCAATGCTTCCAGCGTACAGGTTTTTTCGAAGCTCGTCTCCACGAAATCGAAGATCCGTTGCAGCAGGCCGTTTTCAACCGTGGTTCGCTTTTCATATTCGGTCGATTCGTCCAAGATCGCGCACACGGCGTAGAGCACCGCCTTCATTTGAAGGCTCGACGACCCCTTTTCCAGAGCCGTGATCTGCGACAAGAGCTGCGCGGGAAGCGTGATCCGACTGTTTTTGGGAAGCTCGGCGGCGCGCTTCGAATAGTAGGCGCGCACGATATCCACCGAAAAAATGACCAGAAGGTGGCGGCTGTGCGTGCTGCTGAGCGAATGGATCTGCTCGGGAAAGACAACGACCGCTTCTCCCTCATGAAGCTCATAGCTTTTCGAGCCGACCGTTACCGTCATGCACCCCTGTGTCACCGTGATTAATTCAAACGAATGGTGAATGTGGGCGGGAAAGGAAAAATTCTCCCCCGTTTCCTTGCAAAAATATTCGGAAACGCCAACATGCTGATTTTCGTAAAACATCTGTTTCTCCAAAAAGTAAAATTCTGTCTATAATTATATCCTTTTTTTCAAGAATTGTCAAGAGACAGATGCTATAATTGTCTTAAAAGAAGATTTCTGCGAAATCGGCTGTGAGAAGGAGGAAGCATGGACTACTACATTGGAATCGATCTTGGTACATCCTCGGTAAAGCTCTTGCTGACGAATGGCGAGGGAAGCATTCAAAAGACCGTGAGCCGCGACTATCCCGTTTCCTATCCCCGCGCGGGGTGGAGCGAGCAAAGCCCTGCCGATTGGTGGCGGGCGATCTGCGACGCCCTTCCCGATCTGCTTCGGGACGTGGACGGACAGGCGGTTCGGGGGATCGGTACGGCGGGACAGATGCACGGGCTTGTGGCGCTGGATGAGCATGACGAGCCGCTCCGTCCCGCGATCCTCTGGAATGACGGTCGCACACAAAAAGAGACCGACTACCTCAACGAAACGGTTGGCAAGGATCGTCTCTTTGCCTACACGGGCAACATCGCCTTTGCAGGCTTTACCGCGCCGAAGCTGCTATGGATGCGCGAAAACGAGCCCGAGCGGTTTGCAAGGATACATAAGATCATGCTTCCCAAGGACTACATAACCTATCTCCTTACGGGAACACACTGCACCGACTACTCGGATGCGTCCGGAACGCTTTTGCTTGATGTGAAAAACAAGTGCTGGTCAAAGGAGATGCTTGCCCTCTGCGGCATTACCCGTGAGCAGCTTCCCTCGCTTTATGAAAGCTACGACGTGGTGGGAACGCTCCCCCCCTCCCTTGCCGATCGCTTCGGCATCAGCCGCGAGGCCGTCGTGGTGGCAGGAGCGGGCGACAATGCCGCGGCGGCAATCGGAACAGCAACCGTTGGAAACGGCCGATGCAACATCTCTCTCGGCACGTCGGGAACGGTCTTCGTATCCAGCGACCGCTTTTCGGGTGACGCGGCGCAGGCGATCCACGCCTTTTGCCACGCCGACGGCGGCTACCACCTCATGGGGTGCATCCTCTCTGCCGCCTCCTGCAACAAATGGTTTTGCGAGGAGGTGCTGAACACCACGGACTACTCGGCCGAGGAAGCCTTGGTCCTGCCCGAACGGCTTGGTCGAAACGAGGTCTTTTTCCTCCCCTACCTCATGGGCGAGAGAAGCCCGATCAACGACGCAAGCGCCACGGGAATGTTCATTGGTCTTCGCCCCAATACAGCAAGGGCGGATCTGTATGAGGCGGTGCTTGAAGGGGTCGCCTTTGCAATAAAGGACAACCTTGAGCGGATCAAGGAATTTGGCATCGACGTAAGGGCAAGCTGTCTTTGCGGCGGCGGCGCGAGATCCAAGCTGTGGAGACAGATCTTGGCAAACGTGCTTGATATTGAATTGACGATCCCCCAAACCGAGCAAGGGCCCGGCTACGGCTCTGCCATCCTCGCCATGGTCGGAGCAGGACGGTTTGACAGCGTAAGGGAAGCCGCTACCCAATTCTTTGAGAGAAAGCAGACCGTAACGCCGGACAAGGCGCTTGTGTCGCTTTACGCCGACCGATACAACACATACCGCAGGCTCTATCCTGCCGTGAAAGACCTATATCAGAAAATGAAGGAGGACTCGATATGAGCACCTATTTTGACCGCATTCCCACGATCCGATACGAGGGAGCCGACACGTCCAATCCCCTCGCCTTCCGTTACTACGATGCCGACCACGTGATCCTTGGCAAGAAAATGAGCGAGCATCTTCCCTTCGCCATGGCGTGGTGGCACAACCTCTGCGCCGCAGGCTCGGATATGTTCGGAAGGAACACCGCCGACAAATCCTTTGGCGAGGAGCTCGGCACGATGGCGCACGCCAGAGCCAAGGTGGACGCAGGCTTTGCCTTCATGCAAAAGCTCGGCATTCGGTATTTCTGCTTCCACGACGTGGATCTCGTTCCCGAAGCCGAGGATATCAACGAGACCAACCGCCGTTTGGACGAGATCACCGATTATATGCTTGAAAAAATGCGCGACACCGGAATCCGTTGCCTTTGGGGAACCGCCAATATGTTCTCCAATCCTCGCTTTATGAACGGCGCGGGAAGCACGAATTCGGTTGACGTGTACTGCTTTGCGGCGGCGCAGATCAAGAAGGCTCTCGATCTGACGGTGAAGCTCGGTGGTCGCGGCTACGTCTTCTGGGGCGGTCGCGAGGGCTATGAAACGCTTTTGAACACCGACATGGCCTTCGAGCAGGCAAACGTGGCCGCTCTGATGAGAATGGCGGTGGACTACGGTAGAAGCATTGGCTTTACGGGTGACTTTTACATCGAGCCCAAGCCAAAGGAGCCTATGAAGCATCAGTACGACTTTGACGCCGCGACCGCCATCGGATTTTTGCGGCAATACGGTCTTGACCGAGATTTCAAGATGAACATTGAGGCAAACCACGCCACCCTTGCCGGTCACACCTTCCAGCATGAGCTTCGCGTCTCTGCCATCAACGGTATGCTCGGGTCGATCGACGCCAACCAAGGAGACCTCCTTCTCGGCTGGGACACCGACGAATTTCCCTGCAATGTCTACGAAAGCACACTTTGTATGTATGAGGTCTTGAAGGCAGGAGGCCTTTCCGGCGGTCTGAATTTTGACGCCAAGAATCGCCGTCCGAGCAATACCGAGGAGGACCTGTTCCACGCCTACATCCTCGGAATGGACACCTTCGCGCTGGGACTGATCAAGGCGGCGCGCCTGATCGAGGACGGCACGCTCGACGCCTTCGTGCAGAAGCGATACGAGAGCTTCCAAGGAGAGCTGGGAGAGCGGATCCGCTCGGGCAAGGCAACCCTTGCCGAGCTTGCCGCCGTGGCGGAAAGCCTGGGCGCTTGCCCCCTGCCCGAAAGCGGACGGCAGGAATATCTGGAAAGCGTTTTCAACCGCGCTCTGTTCGGCTAAAAAAACACCGTATAAACATAAAAAGGAGAGTTTCGATATGATCTATCACGTTTCCCCCAATGGCTCGGATCGCGCGAGCGGCGCGGCCGATGCCCCCTTTCAGACCATTCAGCACGCGGCGAACGTAGCGCGTCCAGGCGACACCGTGCAAGTCCACAGCGGCACCTATCGCGAATGGGTCGATCCTCCCTTCGGCGGCTCGGGCGAGGAGGCGCGCATCGTCTATGAGGCCGCGGAGGGGGAGCATCCCGTCATCAAGGGCTCGGAGGTGATCGCGGGCTGGGAGAGAGAGACCGGCTCGGTTTGGAAAAAGACCCTTCCGAACACGATGTTCGGGGATTGGAACCCCTATGAGAAGGCCGTGGAGGGCGATTGGCTGGAATATCCCACCGACCGCCCCGCGCACCTCGGAGACGTCTACATCAACGGCGCTTCCATGTTTGAGGCGCACTCGAAGGAGGAGGTCCTTCGCGCGGAGCGGCGAACGGTTTGGGCGCAGAACGGCCTTCGGTATCGGACAGAGACCATCCTCTGCCCCGAGCAAACGGTTTACCAATGGTATGCCGAGGTAGGAGAGGACACCACCACGCTTTGGTGCAATTTCCAAGAGGTGGATCCCAACGCCGCGCTTATCGAGATCAACGTGCGGAAGTGTTGCTTCTATCCCACGACCGCAGGGGTAAGCTACATCACCCTGCGCGGCTTTGAATTTGCGCAGGCCGCCTGCCCGTGGAATCCGCCAACGGGCGATCAGATCGGCATGGTGGGCGTGCATTGGGGAAAGGGCTGGATCATCGAAAACAACCTCCTGCACGACGCCAAGACCAGCGCGCTCTCCATCGGAAAGGACGCCTCCACGGGGGACAATCTCGCCTCCCGCACCGGTCGCAAATCGGGACATCGCTATCAGGCGGAGGCGGTCTTCTTGGGGCTTCGCATGGGATGGAGCAAGGAGAAGATCGGATCGCACCTCATCCGAAACAACGAGATGTACGATTGCGGTCAGAACGGGATCGTGGGACACATGGGCGGCGCGTTCTGTCGCATCGAGCACAACCACATCTACCGCATCGGCACAAAGCATGAGTTCTGGGGACACGAGCTGGGCGGCATCAAGCTGCACGCGGCGGTGGATGCCGTGATCGAGAACAACAATATCCATCACTGCAACCTCGGAACATGGCTCGATTGGCAGGCACAGGGCGTGCGGATCACGAAAAATCTCTACCACCACAACGATCGCGATCTGATGATCGAGGTCACGCACGGACCTTGTACCGTTGACAACAACCTCTTTCTCTCCGAATTTTCTCTCGACAACCACGCCCAAGGGACGGCCTTCGCGCACAACCTCTTCGCAGGGGCAATGCGTATGCTGACGGTCATGGGTCGCGCCACGCCCTATCATTTTCCGCACTCCACCGAGGTGGCGGGCTATCTGCCCGTGTACGGCGGCGACGACCGTGTGTTCAATAATTTGTTTCTCGGCCGCTATGCCGGACGCGGAGAGCCGCAGGCCATTGGAAATTTCAGCGCGATGTACGATCGCTTCCATACGCCCGACGAGTACGCCGCGCGCTTCCAAGAATGGAGGCTCCCCCTGCACGATCATGAGCGATACGTTCGTCTTGCGCAGGCGGTATGGATCAACGGGAACGCCTATTCGGGTCACGCCTACCCCTTCCGAGCCGAGGAGAACGCCACCGTGGCAAGCGGCATGACGGCGGACGTGGAGGAACGGGACGGAGAATGGCTCCTGACCCTCCGCATCCCCGAGGCGATCGCCCAAGCCGTCAGCGCGCCTGTGACGACCGAGCGACTGGGAACGCCGCGCGTCACCGAGCAGCCCTACGAAAATCCGGACGGCACGCCCATCGACTTTGCAAGCGATCTCCTTGGAGAGGCTCGCGGCGACGCGGTCAAGCCCGGCCCCTTCGCCACCCTGACAGCAGGCGAGACGACCATCCCCGTCTGGAAAGGATCGTCACACTGAGGTGGTTCAAGAAAAATCACTGCCAAAAGAGCAAAACCACCCGTACGCGACCGTTTTGGTCGTGCGCGGGTGGTTTTTTGCGTGTTTTACCCCTCGATCTGTCTGCCGAGGAAGCCTTGTCCGAGTGACTCCCTTTCCTTCCTTTTTGAAATTCAACAAATTGTTGACAAACCGTGAAAAGTTTGATATAATAATATCGCTACACAATTATATATAGAACCCCATTTAGGAAAATACTTTTGGTAAAAGTGCATTTTCCTCTTTTTCTGTTTCTTAAATGGGAATGTAATTGTGTAGCAACATTACAGAGGATGCATTTTTCAGTGCATCGGTAACGGTGCACTTTTTTCGTTTTTCGCGTATTTTGCGCCTATTCCACAACCTGTTTACTGATTCCCTGTTTTGTTTATTGACGATATTCCACTTTTCGTTTATAATGAAACCATGTTGAGATCAACAAATCACAAATAAAAAAAGGAGTGCTTGTAACTATGATTGGCGCAAAAATCAAGAAGCTACGTATGCAACACGGCATGACACAAAAGAATTTGGCAGATAAACTGTTTGTGACAGCGCAAGCCGTGTCCCGCTGGGAAAACAATGAGGTCGAGCCATCCATCGGAACGATCACCGAGATGGCAAAGATCTTTGGCGTAACCGCCGACGAGATCCTCGGTCTTGAACCCTCCATAGAAAAAAAGGAAGAAAAAACCGAACCGCAGAAAACGGAAATTCCAAAACAGTTTTTGGCCGTTTGCGAATGCTGCAACAAACCGATCTATGAATCGGGCGAGATCGTGAGAAAAGAGAATACCGTTCTTTGCAGGGGCTGTGACGCGGAGAAGCGTCATGCCAAGCATCAGGCGGCAGTCGCACGCGCAGAGAAAAAGAGAAACCGCTCCTTTGTTTTCGGAACACTGACAACGGTCGCTATGCTGCTCCTGACCTTCGCCCTCTGGAGCGCTTGGCCGACGGTTGGTTTTAAAATAATGATGATTCTCTTTTCGCTCCTCCTGTTCCCGTTTGTTTCCTGCTGTATCTTAGATAACAATTTCGTGGGAGAGATGTTCCTCACGATCTGCTCATGGGGATTCGTTAAGTTTCCCGGATTGATCTTTACCTTTGATCTGGACGGTTGCTTGTGGCTCATTGGTATGAAGATCCTATTCGGCATCATCGGCTTTCTGCTCGGCGTTGGCGCGTTTGTGCTTGGCACGGTGGTTGGCTCGGCGGTTTCGATCTTTGTCTATCCCTATGCGCTTATAACCAATAGAAGGAATCCCGAAAAGGAAGGGTTCTTTAGTTAATACATAAAAGCAAAAAAATAAAACATAAAAGGAGACACATCATGACAAAAAAACTCTTATGCGTATTTCTGATCCTTGCTCTGCTCTGCTCGTTTGCGGCCTGCGATGAATCCAACGCCCCCGCAAGCAATGCAACCGGCGCAACAACGACAGC
>JAZSKO010000192.1:0-5578 GCA_045534875.1 Eubacteriales bacterium
GCTTCGCTTTTTTGCCTTGTCTATCCGAACGATTTGCTTGCCAAAAACTGCGCGCACCTCTCGCCAAAGCTATTTTTGATGGATGTTGGTGAGACGAGAAGTCGGATCGTAGCCATGTCGTTCTGTGAGCCAAGGAGTTGTCAGGAGCTTTTGTCTTCCTAAGACCGGCTTGGCCTCCGACTTGCTTCGCTTTTTTGCCTTGTCTATCCGAACGATTTGCTTGCCAAAAACTGCGCGCACCTCTCGCCAAAGCTATTTTTGATGGATTTTGGTGGGACGAGCCGCAGACAAGTACCAATATAACAAGATATTTTCCTGCCGCATGGCGAAAAAGGGCTCTCATAAAACCGAGTTCAACCTGTTCTGCCTCGGCTAGGGGAGACTCCCCAAGAATCCTGACCGACGCGGTCAGGTTGAACGAGGAACAAACATTTTCGATCGCCCGAGGGACTGCGGCCCGCGGGAGCGAGGAGGGTATATGGCTGATACGAAAACACAATTCAAACTCAACAAGCTGGCAAAGGATCTGGGACTGAAGGGAAAGGATCTGGCAGATATTCTGGCGGCAAGAGGCTATGAGGTGACCCCTCAAAAGACCTTGGAGGCCATGGAATTCGATATTCTGTTCGATTCGCTCACCAAGGAGCATCAGATCGACAACATCGGAGCCTATCTGGATGGGGAGACCTATATCCCCACCAAGAAGAAGCCGGCGAAGGCGGCTCCCAAAAAGGAGGAGGCAGCGTCCAAGGAGGCGACTGCTGCTCCTGTCGCGCCCGCAGAGGCCGAGAAGCCGACCGAAAAACCGGTCGAAAAGCCGGCGGAGAAGAAGCCGACCGAGAAGCCTGCTCACGAGAGCAAGCCTGCCGTAACCGATGCGGCATCGGCACCCAAGGCGCCTGCCCATGAGACGCCCAAGGCAGAACAGAAAAAGGAAGAGCCTGCCGCTCGGACGCCTGCTCGCGAGCCGATCGCGGAGCAAAAGCCGCAAACGGGAAGCCGTCCGCAGAACGGAACTCCCGCGCCCACCACAGCAAGACCTGCCCCTGCCCGTCCCGCAACGCCCGCACAGGGCGCGGCGGCAAGACCGTCGGCACCTGCGGCAGGCGCAAGACCCGCGCAGAACGGCGCGGCAAGACCGAATCCGGCATCCAACGGCGGTTATCAGCCCCGTCCGCAGACCGGAGCCTTCGGTGATCGTGCTCCCCGTCCCGCACAGGGCGGCGCATATGGAGCAGGTGCGCGTCCCGCGCAAGGCGGTTATTCGCAGAACCGTCCCGAGGGAGGTGCATACGGTAGCCGTCCCAATCCCAACGGCGCAAGGCCCGCTCCCGCATACGGCGGAGGACAGGGCTTCGGAGGCCGTCCGCAGGGTGACCGACAGGGTCGTCCCGCGCAGGGAGGCAGAGGCGGTCAGAGATTTGACAGAGACAAGGGAGATTTCGTTCCCAGCGGACCGAAGGACACCTTTAAGGCACAGCCCATCGTTCGTGGCGCGACCACGAACCTCAACCCCGACGGTACCTTGAAGGGACCGCGTGTGGTGGACACCAGAGGCGCGGAGGCCGTGGACCTTTCCAAGTACGACGAGCGCTTGGAGACCTTTGCCACCGACCGTGAGAACGATCTCAGAGGCGGAAACCAAAGAGTCAAGAAGGGCGGACAACAACAGCAACAGTCGCAGGGCGGCAGACAGCAGCAGGGACGCGGTAAGAAGGGTCGTCAGCAGAACGCGGCGCCCATGCAAGCGCCTGTGGTGAAGCGTCCTACCTCAGTAGAGCTTCCCGACGAGATCGTGGTCGGTCAGCTCGCATCCCGCTTGAAGGTCACGGCAGGGGAAGTGGTCAAGAAGCTGGTGATGATGGGCATGATGGTCACGGTCAACCAAGTGATCGAATATGACTACGCGGCACTGGTCGCCGAGGAATTCGGTGTCACGGCCAGCCGCGAGGTGGTGGTGAGCATTGAGGATCGTCTCTTTGACGAGGTGGAGGATACCGCAGAGCAACTCATTCCGCGCGCGCCCGTCGTGTGCGTGATGGGTCACGTTGACCACGGTAAGACCTCGATCCTCGACGCTATCCGTCACACCAACGTAACGGCAGGCGAGGCGGGCGGTATTACCCAGCACATCGGCGCGTACCGCGTCAAGGTGCAGGGCAGAGACATGACCTTCCTCGACACCCCCGGACACGAGGCCTTCACCGCCATGCGCGCAAGAGGCGCCATGGCAACCGATATCGCTATCCTCGTGGTGGCGGCCGACGACGGCGTGATGCCCCAGACCGTGGAGGCGATCAACCACGCCAAGGCGGCAGGCATTGAGATCGTGGTGGCGATCAACAAGATGGATAAGCCGGGAGCAAACCCCGACGCCATCAAGCAGGAGCTCACCAAGTATGACCTCATTCCCGAGGAATGGGGCGGCGACGTGATCTGCGTTCCTGTTTCGGCCTTGAAGGGACAGGGAATCGACACCCTGCTCGAAAACGTGCTCTTGGTAGCGGATATGAAAGAATTGAAGGCCAATCCCAACCGCCGCGCCAAGGGAATCGTCATCGAGGCGAAGCTCGATAAGGGCAGAGGCCCCGTGGCTACCGTGCTGGTGCAGAACGGTACGCTCCACAGCGGCGACATCATCATCGCAGGAACGGCGGTCGGACGCGTTCGCTCCATGATGGACCACATGGGCAAGCAGCTCAAGGAGGCCGCTCCCTCGGTTCCCGTGGAGATCACGGGTCTTGCCGAGGTCCCCTCGTCGGGAGACGAGTTCCAGGCGGTCGAGGACGAGAGAATGGCAAGAACCCTTGCCGATCAGAGACGTGATAAGGTCAAGGAGGAGAACTTCCGCGCCAACGCGAGAGCCAACCTCAACGATCTCTTCGCGCAGATCTCGGATGGCGTCAAGACCCTCAACATTATCGTAAAGGCAGACGTGGGCGGCTCGGTGGAGGCCGTGAAGCAGTCCTTGGAGAAGCTCTCCAACGACGAGGTCAAGGTCCACATCATCCATGCCGCGGCAGGAGGCATCACCGAGGGAGACGTTACCTTCGCGGCCGCCTCCAATGCCATCATCGTCGGCTTCAACGTGCGTCCCGACAAGTCGGCGCTCGATTCGGCAGAGCGACAGGAGGTGGACATCCGCACCTATCGCGTGATCTACGAATGCATCGAGGAGATCGAGGCGGCCATGAAGGGAATGCTCGCGCCCAAGTTCCGCGAGAACCTTTTGGGGCATGCCGAGGTGCGCCAGACCATTCACGTTCCCAACGTGGGAACCATCGCGGGCTGCTATATTCAGGACGGAAAGATCACCCGTCAGGCACAGATCCGCGTGTTGCGTGACAGCGTTGTGATCTTCGAGGATCGCATCTCCTCCTTGAAGCGCTTCAAGGACGACGTGCGCGAGGTCAACAGCGGCTACGAATGCGGCGTTGGCTTGGAGAAGTTCAACGACATCAAGGTCGGAGACGTGCTGGAAGCCTTCATTATGGAGCAGGTCGAGCCCGATTGATTTTTGGAAAGGACGAATGCCTTTTATGCATCACGAGAAATCCTGCGGCGCGCTGGTTCTGCGGAGGGACGCAGAAACCGGAAAAGCGTATATTCTGATGATCCGCCACAAGAACGGCGGACACCGTTCCTTCCCCAAGGGACACATGGAGCGGGGCGAAACCGAATATATGACCGCGATCCGCGAGGTATTCGAGGAGACGGCGGTACAGATACGGGTGTTGTCGGATTTTCGACAGACCGTACATTACAGCCCCATGCCGGGCGTTCGTAAAGAGGTGGTCTATTTCCTGACCGAGACCACCCAAAAGGAGATCCGTCCGCGCGAGGGAGAGATCGCGCAGGTGGAGTGGGTCCCCTTGGAGCAGGCCGAGGCCTCGCTCACGCATGAAAATGACAAAACGGTGTTGCGGGCCGCCATTGAAAAGCTCAGGCAGAGCGGCTCCGCGCTCCTTCGCACCGAATCCTGACACGCGGCATATCCTTTGAGCGAGAGACTTTTCTTGCAAGGAGGAAGATACCGTGAAGATGATCGTGTGGAAGGCCCCCGGATTTTTATGTCCCATTTTGCGAAAGCTCTTTTCAACCGGAAGAAAACGAAAGCAGACAGGGTCTGCGAGAAAAAAGAAAGGATAGGATCAAGCTATGCGATACAGAATTCGTTTGGAGACCATGACCGACGTCAACAATTTCGTCAAATTCGCAACCAAGCATCCCGGTAAGATCATTCTCAGCGACGGAGAGGACTTCACCGTCAGCGGAAAATCCCTGCTGGGCGCCATGTATACCATGGAGTGGGATCAGGTGTTCTGCGAGTCGGACACCGAGATCTATCATGGGATCAAGGACTTTATCGTGGACGAATCCGACCCGGTAGAGGAGCTCTGAAAACACGCGGAGCGATCCGCTCAGATTGGAAATCATGAAGGACCGTGAATCGGTACTTAGAAAGGAAACAACAAAGCAAATGAAAGCATTCAGAAAGATCGGAGTTTTGACCTCGGGCGGCGATGCGCCCGGGATGAGCGCCTGTGTAAAGGCGGTTGTAAACAAGGCCCTTTCCATGGGGATCGAAACGGTGGGAATCGTGGGAGGCTACGCAGGACTCTTGCGTGGCGAGTTCTGCGATTTCACCCAGCAGTCGGTTGGTCAGGTTGTCAGCCGCGGCGGCACCTTCCTGTTGTCCAGCCGTTGCCCTGAGTTCAAGACCGAGGAGGCAATGGCCAAGGCTGTCCGGACCTGCCGCGAAAACGGCATCGACGCACTGGTCTGCATCGGCGGCGACGGAACCTTCCGTGGCGCTACCGACATGACCTTCCACGGCATCCCCTCCATCGGACTTCCCGGAACGATCGACAACGACATCACCGCCACCGACTATACCATCGGCTTTGATTCCGCCATCAACACCACCGTCAACATGATCGACTGCCTGCGTGACACCTGCGAGTCTCACGCGCGTCTGAACGTGGTGGAGGTGATGGGTCGTGACTGCGGTCAGATCGCTCTGTATGCTGCCATCGCCACCGGCGCGGCCGCTGTTGCCGTCCCCGAGCTGCCCTTCGACGAGGCCGCTTGCATCGAGCACATCCGCTCTCTGCGGGATGCCGGCAAGCGCGGCATGATCGTGGTGGTTTCCGAGGGTATGTTCAACCCCGACGGCTCGGCTTACTCTGAGACGCTGGCAAAGAAGATCGAGGCCGAGACCGGCGTGGAGACCAAGTTCGCTCGCTTCGCTCACATCGTTCGTGGCGGCACTCCCACCATCCGCGATCGCTCCACCGCTTCCCGTATGGGTGTGAAGGCGGTCGAATTGCTGATGGAGGGCAAGAGCAACCTCGTGGTCTGCGAGATCGACGGCCAGATCGTGCCTGTTGACATCGCCTTCGCTTTGATCGCTGACC
The DNA here is from genome assembly GCA_045534875.1 of Eubacteriales bacterium. GTDB lineage: Bacteria > Bacillota > Clostridia > Oscillospirales > CAG-272 > UMGS1865. The sequence goes on from JAZSKO010000192.1 coordinate 5,418, forward strand.
GTATGTATAAAAACAAGCTCAAGCCCGGTGACTTGGACAAGTTCACCCCCGAGCAGATCCGCGAGATGGAGGCTCTGTGCGAAAAGCGCCGCGCCGAGATCCGCGACCTCGCTACTGTCGCCGCTAGCGTGGCTTATTGATAGAGGGGGAAGACCTTGGGG